>JANXRR010000171.1 GCA_025356795.1 Bacteroidia bacterium | reverse complement strand
TGCTCTTGAAGGGAAACCGTTTGTATTTAGATTAGCCGATACAGCAGGCAAAGAGATAATAGGTGCAGCACATATTTATGAATCGGCAAAAGCCGATATCTATCAATCCTTTAAGGGCAATGAAATTGCTTACGTTCAGCCTCCACTTAATAAAGCAAATACCTATGTTGTAAAAATTCAAGCTGCGGGTTATAAAAAGGCGGAAAAAGTAATTCAATTTGGAACTTTTGATTCGCTTAAACTAGAACAAAAGGAAACAGTTATTTCATTTGCATTAATTAAAGTAAAAAGTGGTGATTATATTGATTTCAATGATGTTCACTTCGTTAGTAACTCCTCTATTATGATACCCGATTCTCAAAACGAATTAGATGGGCTAGCTGCCTTAATGAAGGAAAATACCCGCTATAAAATTAAAATACACGGATTTTGTAACGGCACTGGCAAGCGTAAGATTATTAGCAGAGGCACAAGTGAAAAGTTTTTTGAACTAGAACCCGATAAAAATAAGGAACAAGTAAAATCTGCCAAAGAGCTTTCTTTAGAACGTGCTGAATTAGTTAAAGCATATCTTATTAGTCAAGGAATTGAACCTAAGCGATTAGGAGTAAAGGCTGCTGGTGGCGACATACCGTTATATCCTGAAAAAGGAGCTATGTCTTCTCATAATGATAGGATTGAAATAGAAGTAAAGAGTAATTAATCAATCAATCTACAAGGCTGTCATTGCTTTTAAGATATCATGTTGGGTAATTATGTGAACTTTGTCTTGATGATCCCTAACCAATAACGCTTTATTGTTTTTGTTGAGCATCGAGGAAAGCACATCCAACGTGCTATCTAAACCAACAAATTGCATAGTGCCATCCATTAATTCACCTACCTGTTTTTTTACTACCGAAGGATCGTTAATAATTTTCTCTACCAGAATTGATACCGCCACACTGCCAACAAATTCAGTTCCTTCTACCACCGGCATTTGGTCAATGCCTTCCTTGCTCATCAAACGAATGGCCTCACCAATGGTAGATGATTTTGAAATGGTGAAGATGCTGTCTTTTCCTTGTCGGGATTCTATAATATCCTTGGCCGTTGCAAAAGCCCGTTCCTCTAAGAAGCCATGATCTTTCATCCAATTGTCGTTATAAATTTTGGCGAGATAGCGTGTGCCATGATCGGGCAACAAAATTACCATCAAGTCATTTTCTTTCAGATGCTCCTTGGCGTACTCAAGCGCACCGTGCACAGCGGAGCCGCAACTCCAGCCAACAAATAAACCCTCCTCACGCGAAAGCCTGCGAGCCATTATTGCAGCATCTTTGTCAGTTACTTTAATGAACCGATCAATCACATCGAAGTTTACATTTTTAGGAAGAATGTCTTCGCCAAAACCCTCAGTGAGGTAGGGATAAATTTCGTTGCGATCAAAGTGGCCTGTCTCTTTGTATTTTTTAAACACAGATCCATACGTGTCGATACCCAAAGAAAAAATTTTTGAATTTTGTTCTTTCAAATACTTTGACGTGCCGCACATGCTGCCACCTGTTCCCACAGTTGCCACGTAATGCGTGATTTTTCCATCTGTTTGTTTCCACACTTCGGGGCCCGTGGTTTCATAATGAGCAGCGGTGTTCGAAAGGTTGTCGTATTGATTGGGGTAATACGAGTTGGGAATGTCTTTGTTTAACTTTCTGGCCACCGAATAATAAGACCGTGGATCTTCTGGCTCAACATTGGTAGGGCATACAATTACATCGGCACCTACAGAACGAAGTATGTTTATTTTCTCTTGTGATTGCTTATCGGCCATAGTGAAAATACACTTGTAGCCTTTGGCAACAGCTATTAACGCAAGGCCCATGCCTGTATTTCCGGAAGTGCCTTCTATAATAGTACCACCGGGTTTTAACAGGCCAGCTTTCTCGGCATCCTCCACCATCTTAAGGGCCATGCGGTCTTTAGTTGAATTGCCCGGGTTAAAATATTCAACTTTGGCAATAATATTTCCCCTTATTCCTTTACTGACTTTGTTGAGGCGAACCATGGGCGTGTTTCCTATGGTTTCAATGATGGAGTTGTAGATCATAGTGAAGTTTTAAATCGGACAAAAATAAGAAGAAAAGGCGAGGTATAGGGCATTGTTTGTACGAGCGTATTTGGTTCTATCTATAAACTTGATACGTTTTTCAAGAATACGAAAAGCCTTCGACTTTCCTGTGCTCTTATGGTAATGTTTACTCAATCTTTAATTAATTTTTTTGAGAAGATGGCATCCACCCGCCATTGGTGCGTAGGCTAAACCATTCAAATTTCACAAAAATGAGCTTTGCATTAAATCTTCAGAGTTAAAAGAGTTGGGAGACAAAAACGAGTGAGTTTGCAAGAAAGTAAAGGTTCAGATGGCTTTGCGAAGAGAAACCCCTTTGAAGGTAGTCGCTTGACGATTAATTCAACAGTGTTATTGTTCATCACCCCTTCGCACTGGCTAAAAGATACAGCACCGCCATTCGAATAGCAACGCCATTCTCTACTTGATCTAAAATAACGGAATGTGAAGAGTCGGCAGCATCGCTGCTTAGTTCAAC
>JANXRR010000168.1 GCA_025356795.1 Bacteroidia bacterium | reverse complement strand
ATTAAACCGAGCACAGTAGTGGAGGTTGTGAACGCTCCCAAAGAATTTGATTTGATCCAGACGGGTAGTGCACACGCCATTATCATTGTATTTGTTTACTCGCAAAAGGACATACAATGATAATGGCGTGTGCACTACCCGTCTGGATCAAATCAAATTCTTTGGGAGCGTTCACAACCTCCACTACTGTGCTCGGTTTAATTTTAAATTTTTGTTGCAATGCTTTGTTCATATGGGCTTGTTTGCGCAAAGAATAAATTGGTATTTTGCTCTGTTGGATGACTAAAATTATTAAATATAAAAATGACAATCAAAGAAGTTACTACTCAACACGACATACAAGAATTTTTATTGCTACCAGTTAAGCTTTATGAATCATCACCCCATTGGATTCGCCCATTGGATAAGGATGTGCTAAGTGTATTTGATGAAGCACAAAACAAGGCGTTTAGAAATGGTGAAGTTATTAGGTGGATTCTAAAAAATGAGACTGATCAGACCATAGGCAGAGTAGCCGCCTTTCATGACAAGAAAACAATGAATAAGAGTAATGACCAACCCACAGGTGGTATGGGTTTTTTCGAGTGCACCCAAAACCAAGAGGCAGCCTTTAAACTTTTTGATACATGCAAACAATGGCTGCAAAGCAAAGGCCTGGAAGCAATGGATGGCCCTATTAATTTTGGTAATCGCGATCGCTGGTGGGGGTTGCTTGCAGAGGGTTTTAATGTTGAGCCAAACTATCAATGCAATTATAATTTTCCTTACTACAAAGATTTTTTTGAAGCCTATGGTTTTCAAGTCTACTTCAATCAATTAACTTTTGCTCGAAAGGTGATGGAACCGCTTTCGCCTCGCCTCAAAGAAAAGGCAGATGCCCTTGCGGCCAATCCTGACTATCAATTCAGGCATTTAGAAAAAGCAGAGATACCAAAGTTGGCGGAGTATCTTCGCATTGTTTACAATAAGGCATGGGCCAACAGGGCGGAAAATCCAGAACTCACTCTACAACAAACTGAATTGATTGTGAAACAGATGAAACCTATCATGGATGAGAAGCTGTTGTACTTTGGTTTTTATAAAGGCGAACCGATTTCTTTTTTTCTCTCCTTACCAGAAATCAATCAGATTTTCAAATACGTAAATGGTAAACTTGATTTGTGGGGGAAAGCAAAGTTTTTGTATCATACCCTTCTCAAGACTAATAAAAAGGCTTTTGGTATTTTATTTGGCATTGTGCCTGAGCATCAAGGCAAGGGCGCAGATGGAGCAATGATACAAGCTGCCCGTTATGTCCTTCAAGACAAATACAAACGCTACCAAGAGTATGAAATGAATTGGATTGGTGACTTCAACCCTAAAATGATTTTAGTGGTAGAACAAGTTGGTGCAATTGTATCTAAAAAGCACATCACCTACCGTAAGCTGTTTGATGAAACCAAACTATTTAAGAGGCATCCTATTTTAAGATAAGTCTTTAAGGGAGACCAAGCCTACTTGAAGCTTGCCACCTTAAACCGCTAGTCGTTTTAGAACTCGTTTGCGGAAATTAAATTTTACAAAACCTTCATGGTATAGTAATGTTCTATTACATTAAGGCAATAATTCAAAATTTTCAATGGCAAACGGATGAAAATACCTTCTATTTTTGATAACTACCCAATACCAGCCAGAACGTGGGACGAAATGTACGCAGAGGGAAATGTGAGAACACCGTATCAAAGTGTGTACGATTTCCTTAAACAGATTTCGCAAGAAGAATTAAGTAAGAAAGAGGAAATGGCCAGGCGTTTGTTCATGAGCCAAGGCATTACGTTTACAGTCTATTCAAGTGGCGAGGGCATTGAGAAAATTTTTCCTTTTGATGTTATTCCTAGAATAGTCACTGCTTCTGAATGGAATTTTATTGAACGAGGAATCACTCAAAGACTCAAAGCCCTCAATCTTTTTTTGAAAGACGTTTACAACGATCAGTTCATCATTAAGGATGGAATTGTACCGGTAGAATTGATTTATTCGTGCCCCCACTACTTACGCGAAATGCAAGGTGTGAGCGTTCCTTATGATATCTATATTCACATAGCGGGTATTGATTTAATTCGAGATTACGATGGCACATATTATATACTGGAAGATAATCTTCGCACACCATCAGGAGTATCGTATATGATCGAGAATCGGGAAATCACCAAACGGATTTTCCCTGATCTTATACCACAGAATAACGTACGGCCAGTAACCCAGTATCCCCATATACTTCATAAGAATTTAGTTTCGCTTTCGCCACGGCAAGTGGCAAACCCCACGGTGGTGCTTCTTACGCCTGGCATGTATAACTCTGCTTACTTTGAGCACACCACATTGGCAAGGTTGATGGGTGTTGAATTGGTAGAAGGACGTGATTTAATTGTTGATAACCACCGCGTGTTTATGAAAACAACAGTTGGCCTGCAACAAGTAGATGTTATTTACAGAAGGGTAGATGATGACTTTCTCGATCCCCTGGTTTTTAACCCTGAGAGCGCATTAGGTGTTTCTGGAATTTTATCAGCATACCGGAAAAAGAATGTTGCCATTGTAAACGCCATTGGCAATGGAGTAGCCGATGATAAGGCCATTTATGTGTACGTGCC
>JANXRR010000155.1 GCA_025356795.1 Bacteroidia bacterium | reverse complement strand
AATGAATTTTCCAGTATTATATTCTTGATTGGACAGTTCAGGATGTTGATGAAAGTACCTTCTCCACTCACTAATTTTTGGCTCAATCTCCTTTGCTTGTTGATCTATTTTTGCTTGTAATTTTGGATTGACTTGTGCCATAATGGAGAAGGCAGCAAGTAGTAAAACAAGAAAAGTTAGCTTTTGCATGTACTCTAAAAGTTGGTGTAAGATTATAACTCTTTAATTTTGTGGGTAAGATAGTTTGTAGAAACCTTATTTTTAGAATCCGCTAATAAATCCTAAATAAAATCCTCATGGAGTGGCAGAAAATATTTCCTGAACCCGAAGAAGCGAGAAAGCGGCTTCACGCAGGAAGGCCACAATTACTTTTAATAGGTGATCAACGCGTATGCCTCGTCCTTTTTGAAAATAATCTGTATGCCCTGGAAGACAAATGCTCACATAATGGAGAATCATTAAGTAAGGGCACCGTTAATTATTTAGGAGAAGTAAGTTGCCCTTGGCATGGTTACCGATTTAAACTTGCAACTGGCCGAGAAACAGGAGAACGCTCGCGCGATTTAAAAACCTATCTAATAAAGGAAGACGCGCAAGGTGTTTACCTTTGGATTTAATGAAGTTAATACGGATAGATTAGTTATTAAAAAAATGCACATGGAAATAAAATGGGAAAACCACAATGGAAAAGACATTTTGATTGTAGACTACACAGGCATTATACTGGATGAGAACATGACCAAACAGTTGAATAATGCCGTAGCGAAATTAAAAGAAGTTAAGCAAGGCGAAACACTTCGTTTTTTTTCAAATGTAACAGGCTGTTTTGCCACTCCTGGTTTTTTGGAGGCGGCAAAACAAGCCGATAAGGAATTGCAGGCTACCTACAGAATGAAATCGGCCATTATGGGAATAACGGGCACGAAAGCAATCTTGCTAAAAGCTCATAATCTTGTAGTAAAATCAAAAGTGCAGCAAGTAAAAAGCAAAGAGGAAGCTATGGAATATCTTTGCAAGGATTAAATTATGACCCTGCATAACTCAATTTTTTTCAAAATGTAACGTTGATCAGGAGCTTGAAATTTACAATTGGCATTTTATTTTTTATCAACGCAATTGGGCTAAGGGCTCAAAGCTATCCTGAGGAAGCAAAGATTTTTGCTTCTTTTAAATTAGACGCAGGCATGCCATCCAATTTGTTGGCCAGTAGATCTGCTGTTTTCTATGATTTGGCTATGGCCGAAACAGAATTACAATCCACACAAAAAGCATTTCAGCAAACAGGTATTGATGCCGTATCGTATTTTGAAATTGCCAGCAGCATGGCGGGTATAGATTGCCGAAATGCTACATTAAAATATTTGTTAAAAAGAGACATACGCTTTTTAATTTTCATTAGAAAAGTAAATGATCAAGTAGAGTTTTACATCACAAATTTCAATGGCAAAATAGACTTTATAGAAGTTGGCCAGCCTACGTGGTTTGTCCATAAAAACGTATTGAATGATGCCCTTCGCGAAATCTTTCAAACAGCTATTGCTACAGAAAAGAAACAAAATTTTCTCATAAACGATTTGCCAGAATATATTTCTGCTAAAGAAGCGAAACCAATTACAGGACGAAGAAATGAAACCCTCACCACCGATATTGGCTACTTCTTGGTGGCGTTTCCAAAAATTGGAAATGAGGCGGCAGACAAAGAACTGGAGCAATTTTTAAAAGAAAACTACTCAGGCAAATATGAGGTTGTTGATTTAAAAACCGAAGAAGGTGAATTGCGCAAAAAAAACTTTGTTTATGTGATGAGATACGTGCACGCCAAAGGAGCATTGGCTAAAAATGTGTTGGACTATGTGACAACCAAATCGGAGAGTGCAATTGCATCGGCCACGTTTGTGAATGGTGAACTTCAAATTAAGACCATTCCCTCTGATGAAGAAGTGTATAAATTTTACTTTAAAAAGCTGGAAACGGGTGAAGTGTTTCTTGGCAAGTGGGATGCCGATGTTACGTGGCAAGAGGCATTAGGAAATCATATTAACGCCTACAAAGCTGAGAGGAAGTTGAAGTGATTGTTTTTAAGAAAGCTAGCAACTAGCCATACTTCCATGCCAAATAGACAGTCAATACTATAGCAAACAAGCAACGTCTGACAAAAAGAACCAATGATGGCTCTTTTTACCCATCGTTGCACCTTTTTGCTCCATCGTTGCACCTTTTTGCTCCATCGTTGCACCTTTTAGCTGCTCGGTTGGTGCTTTTAACTGCAACGTTGCACCTAAAAGGTCCATCGCTGAGGCTTTTTGCTCCATCGTTGCACCTCTTAGTTGCTCGGTTGGTGCTTTTAGCATTAAAAGGGATGCAGAAAATATCTTTGTGTAGGAAATATGTTAAAATTATTTAGAAAGCCTTTCCAGCCCTTCCTTGGCCTCTTTTAAAGAACTATCTTCTTTCAAGGCGGTCTCAAATAATTTCTTAGCCTCTGCTTTTTTGCCTTTCTTCTCATAAATTTGAGCAAGGCGCATGTTGGCTCCTGCAAGGGAGGGTTCGTTCACTTGGGGCTTATAAGTAAGGTATTTTTTTAGGCATTCTTCACCTCTTTCCAATTTCAATCCGGTAATTGCGCTGGCTCTTCCTAGTTGGTAAATAGCAAGCATATCATTCGGATTACTCGTTAAGGCAACTTCAAGTAATGCAAATGCCTGATCGTATTTCTTTTCCTTCACATAAAAATTTATCAATGCAGAAATATAGCTAGGATCAACCTTTACCATTTCTTTAAATTCCCCCTCTGCTTCTCCCGATTTCTTATTTGCAAGATAAATATTTCCCAATTGCCTGTGGCCCTCGGCTGGCTTTATCTTTAAAATTTGGTTGGCTACTTCTTTTGCTTTTTCTATACTTCCGCCCATGAAGCTCGGGGCTTGCAAATAATATTGAATCAATGATGTTCGGCATTCCAACTCTTGTGGATTGAGAGAAATTGCCTTCTCCCATTCCTTTTTCATTTTGGGCGCCAGCATACCTTGTTTAATTACATTCGCATTTTGTGCAATTACGCCATAGGTGTTACCCAGCCAACTGTGATAATCTGCCACTTTATCATTTGCCTCCACGGCCTGCTCAAAGTAATCGGTGGCAGCATCGTATAGTTTTTCTTCAAAGGCAATTCTACCCAGGTAGTATTGCGCCTTATCATAGTCTGCCGATTCCTCTTTTATAGGGGTTAATATCTTTTTTGCCTCCGCAAACTTCTTCTCTTCAAAAAGTTTTTTAGCAGATTCAATTTTTGTTTGTGCAAACAAAGCCACAGAAAAAAATATCAATAAAAAAGTCTTAAGCATGGTATTTTAAATTATTGAGTTATAGACTGGTTGTAACAATAAAAAGTTGCGCAAACTATAAATAGGTTGTTAATAAAGTAATAACTACAACTTAATTTCGTAGGTAAATAAGTGAATTAACTTTGGTAAAACATCATAACAAGTGCTGTTCTCGAAGTGAAATAAAAAACATATTGTCCGCCAATGAAAACTTTAATTTTTAGCTTCATTATCCTCAGTTTTTACCAAGTGCGGTCTCAAAATCCGTTAATTGGAAAAAGTTTTCCGCCCATGGAAACAGAAACAATCAATGATTTAAAAATGAAATTGCCCGAAAACATTATTGGAAAATATACCATACTTGGCCTTGCCTATTCAAAAAAAGCAGAAGAGGAATTACTCACGTGGTTTGAACCCACCTTTCATAAGTTTATTGATAAACCCGAAGGCGTGATGAAAAATTTCGGTCACGATGTTAATGTGTTTTTCATTCCTATGTTCACGGGTGTAAATGCTGCTGCTGCTGGTATTGTAAAAAGAAAAGCATTGAAGAAAGTAGATCCACAATTGCTCCCCTATATTTTGTTTTACAAGGGTCAATTAAAACCGTATAAAGAAAGCTTAAACTTTGACGATCGAGAAACACCTTACTTTTTTGTTCTTGATTCGAAAGGCATTATCAGGTATGCTACCTCGGGCTCATTTTCAGAAGAAAAATTGGACGAGATAGAGTCTATTTTAGAATGATTGCTATTTGGTTTAGCCAAACATATGCAACAATCCACCAGCCAAAAAACTTGGTGCAGTAATAAAAACGATTAAAGCAAACGGCTACTGAAGAGCCAAGATTGATGATTAAACTTTATTTGAGCCATTCTAATTTTATCGGCTTATGATTTTTAAAAGCCATCGTCTTCTTTTTTCTCCTCTTTCTTTTTATCTGATTTTTTTGTGGTGCTTGTTCCACTGCTTAAATCGTAAGGCACGTCTACCCCATAATATGTTTGTCGGTAGCGATTTATAAAACTCAGTGTTTCATCATTACTGCCAGGCACATAAACAAGTTCGCCTACTTTCGCTTTTGCTACATTGGTTTTCTTTGCAATAATTTGGTTGAATCTCTCATCGCCAGAGTGAACCATCAATCGATTATCCTCATAACCGAAATAATACCACACCTCTGGTGAGGCTTTAAAGAACACGTGAAAGATAGGATTCCCCGCTTCATCTTTTTTTATTTCCATGAAGCCTTCAAATCCACCATTGATGTCCATCTTAAAACTATTACTGATACCAATAGATCCTTCGCTATAAAATGATTTTTGTTTTTGAGACCATTTTAAATTTACATTCGAGAAAACGAGTGGCTTTGCCAAGGCTGGTATCAAGCCTAATGAAGAATAGTTCTGTAACGATTTTTGTTCATAATCTTTAGCAACTTTCTCTCCCACTATATCAGCTATTTTATATAATAGTTCTGTTTGATCACCTAACCCTTCGCTTCCTCCTTCGTTTTTAATTACCTCTTGAAGCGAGGCCGCCATTAACTGAAAGGCCGCAGGGGGGATATTCATTTCCGACATTAAAAATGAATTCATCTTTATTTCATTGGTTTCCAGATTACCGCTTCCAATAACGGTTGATGTAAGTTTAAAATCACTTGTGCCCTTAAAGAAATTTACTGGCCCTTCAAAACGAACATCTTGTGAGTCCTCATTGTAAGAAAATACCCTGCCTGATAACTTATTGCCTGCTGCCTTTTCTCGATCTTCAATTTTAAATTCATTTTTTTCATAATCGAAGAAGAGTGCCCCACTCGGAATAAAAAAGTCTTCATGCTCTTCGGCTTTTTTATTGTTTATAAATGAAATGTATAGACTATTGTCATCAGCAAAATGGAGACCGGCATCAGGTTTTTTGCCATCTTCGGTTAAGGCGTTGTCAAAATCAATAAAAACATCTTTTTCATCGCCAGTATTCTCATAAGTTAGCCATAAATTATGTTCCTTTAAACGTTTCAAATCCAATTTCACGAAGCCCTTTAATTGTAGCGCAGGCTTAGTTGCATACATGGTGAGATCCCCTTTAAATACTATGTTTTTTACCAAGTGGAGCTTATCTGCCTCCGCTACTGATCCGACTGCTACAGTTTGTTGGGAAGCCCCAATTTTTTTAGTGCCCTTTTTCTTTACCCCTGCTCCAGCAACAGACTCCTTTATGATTGGCTCCAAATGGAAGTTGGTCATTTTAATAGCAAACGTATCATTGGCAGCGTTTACATACTGGTAGGTAGCATATCCTGTAAATTCCTTTCTCGAAATAATGTCCACTACTCCATCCGTTAGCCGGTGATAGCCATTCAAGGTATCTAATACAATTACTGTATTTTTCAACTGTCCAATTTTGGCATTCTCTAAAATTAACACTTCATTATTTTCGGGCGTTATTTTGGCATCGGCAACAATTATGTAAGGTATACCACTTACTTTAAGTTCTTGTTTTTTAATATCATACTCCGCCTTTTCAGCATTGAACCTCAATGAATCTAACTCCTTACGTGTGGTATAGAAATAGGAGTTTTCAATTGGTACGTTAGGATCTTTAACCATCTCAATTTTCTGAGTCTTTAAATCCCAGTGCGCTTTTGGTATGGATGTTTTAAATTGTGCAAACGGAAATTCAATAGCAGCATCACCTTCTATTTCTGGACTTATGTCGGCAAAGTTTTTTTCAAGATTAAAAACAAGGCTTATGTCATTTCCTGCTAATGCGGGCTTATCCGGATTTTCAGACTTCACTTTAAACTTTGTGTGCCGTGCTGAAAACTCTGTGCCTAAAAATTTAAATTGTTGCGAGGTGGATTCAGTGCCTAAAGCAGAAAAAGAACCGTCTCCAAGAACTCCGTTTTTTGTAACTGTTAATGATCCCCTTAATTGAGCTAGTCCTTTATAGAGAGAAAATGGTTCTTTTAAATTTTTTAGTGAGAGGCTATCTTTTTTTGGAATCCAATTCATTTTAAACTCAGGAAAAGTAACTTGAGGAAATGAAACGTTGTTAATTACAGTCTCTTTAATCTCTCCTTTTTTTCCTTTACCTGTAACAGAATCAGTAGTGAATAGAAAATCGTCTGACTCAATGTGAGCAGCGAGGTAATCTATTTTTCCTTTAGACCGAAGCCCCGAATTATCAAGATTAATTACCCCCTGAAGCTTTCCTTCTCCCTTATAAAGTTGGTAGCCCCCAGCAGGAACCTTATGCTCAAATCCAAGTGATTTATCTTTCATGGTATGCAACTTTTCTTGAAAGCCAGGAAAAATACCACTCGATCTAAATTCACCGTCAAACTTCATTGCCTTTGAATCTACATAGTTTAAACTATCCATTTTAAAGGGTGGGGCAACAAAATAAAGACCCTTATTTTCCCCAAATTGAATGGAATGATCATTTTTACCACTTACCACCTTATGCTGGCCAAAATAAACAACACCCCCTTCGGTTGCATCCATTCTTGGATAGTGAGACTGTTTTCTGCGTCCTGATTTATTATCTGGAAGATTTATAAATAATTTCCCGTTTGACTTAGATGCCGTTGAAGATGAATCAGACACTTGCAAGCTATTTTTTAACCGGGTCCGGGTTCCATTTTTTTCATAGAGATAAAACCTAATAGAGTCTATCTTTTTAAGATTGATAAGAAAGCTATCGTATCTAAGGGTAAAATTCTTACCCATTATCTCAAAAGTTCCTGCATTCACTCTTCCATTGAATTCAATATCTCTGTTTTTTAAGATTTTAATCTCACTGCTGTCTGGCTTTATCTCTACATGAAGTGAATCACTGAGCACAAAATCTTCTACGCCTCTCACTTTCATATAATTCTTTGAAAAATTAATGGTTGCGTTGGCAGAACCCTCTATGTATGAGTGAATTTTTAAATCATCGTAATCTGAATTTCCTTTCGCAGATTGTACCATGTGAATGGCTTTATCTTTTACATGAACTTTGCCACTTGTTGCTTCATATTCTATCATGCCCTTCTGGGCAAGAAAATCCATTGCCATTTTCATCTCCTCGAGTGTATATTTCCCCACAATGTCGTAAACAGTAATATCTTGAGTGCCTGCCTTTACGGCATAATTGGCCACAAGTGCCAGCGGGTGAAAATAAAATCCATGCCCTCTTAGTATCCTATAATCCTCTGGGTCATAAAAATCTGTTGATTCAATAATGAGGGGTGCTGACTTGCCGCTTCCGAAATTAAAAATATTAAGACTGTCCGATTTTAAATCCCATCGTATTTGGTCTGCATTAAAATCTATACTAAAAAAAGATGAAGAATAGGGTGAGTTTTTCATGTTCCCTTTTTCCTTTGAAAGAGCTATTTTCTCTTTACCAAAATCATAGCTCATATAAACTGAAGGATGGAAAATAGAATCATTATCCATATAAATAGACATTCGCGTTTGAAGTGCGGTAATAGTAGAATCTCGAAACTCGAATAGTCTTGACAAAGCAGAGAATTTTCTGGAGCTATCTCCCCTTACCCTTAAAGACGACCATCCTCCGGCAACAGAACCGCTGCTTATTTTTGAACCCTTTAATGCTAGGCCTCCCAGATATTCTATTTTATCGGTTCCAAAAGATAAAGGAACGTTGTTTACATAAGAAGCAAATCGCGGATAGGTAGATGTTTTTGGATCTTTATGACTTATGCTTTTAAATTCAAATATGCCTGGCACTGCCTCTTGAGTTTTGCCAGTGTATGTAAGTTTACCTTGAGCTGCCTTCAGTTCGGGTTTGCTCACATTAAAGCTATACTTGGTCAAATCATAGTAAACTGAATCTTGGCCTAAGCCTGCGGCAGTCCAATCAAACCGGCCTCCTTCACCAACAAAAAGATGATCTTTAAGTGATAATATGCCTTTTGTATTGCTTAAAAAAACAGAATCATAAAGGGTAGCAAAATTGAAAGTTATCTGGTCGAAAAAAAGTACAGGTCCGGTAATATCAGGTTGTTGAATGGGTTGAAGATAAGAAGGCAAGTTGGCAAGTGTAGTATCTGGCTCGGGGGCTACTACTGGTATGGTGTCAGTCAAAGGATTATACGCTGGTGCCGGTTCAATATAGTCAAGTCGATATTTATCATCAATCACATGAAGCCTGAATACTTTATTAGAAGCCAATAAATGCTGTTCAACAAAATCCTTGAATTGAACTAAATATTCATTGAATTTTGCCTGGCCTTCTTTTATTAAAACTTTATTGGTAACCCGAAGGAAGTTATCAAATAATGTTGGATCACTTGTTGGAGAGTTTACAAGAGCTACTAACGTTCCAAAATAATTAACGAAGTGAGGCCGCAAGGCAAATTGTTTACGCCTCATTAACTTTGCTTGCGATTTAATTAATTGTTGCTGTGTAGGGCTTAAGTTGTTCCACAAACTTGAGAAGCCTGCGCCAATGGTAATGGCCTCTACTCCTTTAGAGTTTTCTAAAACAACCCTAACACTATCTTGAAAGCCGAGATGATACGATGAATCTTGCACCTGACCATAAGCAGAACTGCAAGAAACCACCAGTACAAAACAATATAAGAGAAGCTTTTTCACACGGTAAACCCTTAAATTCGTAAAGTTATGGGTAATGTACTAATTCGGTTAATGGTTTAGGCTGTTTTATGGAGCAAAAGCGCAGCCCATGTTTCTTTTTCATCTACAGAAATTAGCGAAAACCCATGCTTTAATGCTTCGTATTTTAAATCTTCAACATCGTGCGTGTAGAAGCCACTCAATAGGAGTTGTCCTCCTTTTAAAATATAACCTGCATACATTTTCATTTCTGCTAACAGCACATTCTTATTGATATTTGCCAAAATAACGTCAAACTTTCGCTCAAATTTCATTTCAGCAACGGTTCCTTGTCGCAACGTGATATTTGAACAAGCATTATTTTCAATGTTCTCTTTTCCATTTACTGTACTCCAATCATCAATATCAAACGCTTCAACGTGCGCTGCCCCAAGCTTATGTGCCATAATAGAAAGTATGGCTGTGCCGCAGCCAGCATCCATAACCCACTTATTTTGATGATCCATTTTCATCTGATTCTTAATCATCAAATACGTGGTTTGATGATGCCCCGTGCCAAATGACATTTTGGGGGTAATGATTATTTCGTAAGGATATTTCTTTTCAATCTTATGAAACTCGGCACGTATTAAACAAGCATCTTCAACAATAATCGGTTCAAGGTTTTTTTCCCACTCTTCATTCCAGTTTTGTTTTTGGATTCTATCTTTTGCAAAAACAAGGGGATCAACATGTTTATATTTTCTCTTTATGCTATCTACTAGCTCTTGGTCAAAGTGATCTTGTTCTACATAGGCTTCAAATCCTTCTAGTGTTTCCAAGAAAGTATCAAAACCAGCCTCTGCAATTTCAGCCATTAAAATTTCTGAGAAGTCAGGATTGCAAGTAACTTGAAGGCGTGTGTGGTACATTAGCTAAGTTGACAATGAGTTCGTTTTAAAAATGAGTTGTTGTTATGTTCACTATCGGTGTCAACTTTTAATGCTATTCTCAAATTGATTTCACTATTTCCACAAATTCTCTCGACTTCAAAGAAGCCCCACCCACCAATCCGCCATCTACATTGGGCTGAGAGAAAAGTTCTTTGGCATTGTCTGATTTTACACTTCCGCCATAAAGAATGGAAATAGATTGAGCCACTTCGTTGCCATACTTAGAAGCAAGGTGTTTACGAATGACTGCATGCATGTCTTCTGCTTGTTGTGAAGATGCTGTTTTGCCCGTACCTATTGCCCACACAGGCTCATAAGCGATTACGGTTTTTTTCAACTCCTCAGGGGAAAGATGGAAAAGGCTCTCTTCAACTTGTTGTTTTACTAAACTTTCATGCGTTCCGTTTTCACGGATTTCTAATGGTTCGCCACAGCAAAAGATAGGTGTTAATCCCGCAGCCAAAACTTTATCAACCTTTAAGGCAAGCAACTTTGAATCCTCCCCAAAATATTGCCTGCGCTCGCTATGGCCAATAATGATAAATGGAACATCAATTGATTTGATCATGGAAACAGAAACCTCACCGGTATAAGCACCCGAATCATGTTGGCTTGCGTTTTGAGCCCCAACAAAAATTGTTGCGCTTGAACCAAGTTGATTTTTAATGGTAACTAAGTATGGGAACGGCACACACAAAACTACTTTTACAGCACCTTTAACCTCATCGGCAACCATGCCCATAATTTCAGAGGTTAAGGATTGAGCTTCTTCTAATGTTTTGTTCATTTTCCAGTTGCCGGCTACAATTTTTTGTCGCATAGGGTAAATTAATTTATGATTTTTATTTTGGTTCTACTTTAAAAATATCGGAAGGCTTATCTTTCATTAATCTAAAACTCTTAACAGGACCCTTGTAGGTAATGTGCACTAAATTGGATTGATCGTTATGAATTTCCTGAATAACATTATTGAGTACTTCTAACGATTTAAATTTCTTTACACCTTCAATTTCTATGTAACAGATTAAGGCAACATCTTCAATTTCATGACCGAGGTAGTGAATTTTAACAGGCTTGTTATCAAGTTTAAATTTTAAATGATCAGTTAAATAAGCGCTTACTAATTGGTTGGTGGTTTGGCCGTTGGTTGGATGCAAAATATCCAACTCAGGACTATTGAGTTTTGATCTAATGGCAAGTTCCAAATCATCAATGAAAATACGTGACGTAATCTGCAGTGCCTTATCTTTTTCACTGTAATTGATTTCGGAGACGGAGACATGGATCGCATGAATTCGCTCCAAGCTGCAAACTTCGGGCTGCAAGCATAATTGCGCTAAATTTTTCGTTGGGCTTTCTTTATATAAATTAATCTCAACATTGCCTATAGCTTGCAGCTTGCAGCTTGCAGCTAATAACAAAACAGAAACAAGGATTTTCATAGATACCCAAAATTACCCCGAATTGTCCTAAATCAAAATTACTTATACTTGCAGTCTTACAAATTTCAAGAATGAGTGAGTTTCAGCTTTACTTCGCCTTGGGCAAAGATCATATTCTTGATTATGCCAATGGCTATGACCATATCTTATTTGTGCTTTCATTATGTGCCATTTATGTGGTGAGCGACTGGAAAAGAATTTTGGTGCTCGTTACTGCATTTACAATCGGGCATTCCATTACGCTGGCTTTGTCAACATTGAGAATTATTTCGATAAACGCTGCACTGGTTGAATTCCTGATCCCACTTACCATTTTTATCACCTCTATTAGCAACTTGTTTAAGCAGGAAACAAAATCTTCTTCTCGGAGTATTCAAGCAAACTATGTAATGGCCTTGTTCTTCGGTTTGGTTCATGGCATGGGTTTTTCAAATTATTTACGGGCACTTTTAGGTAAAGATCAATCAATACTATCCCAACTTTTAGCCTTTAATCTTGGCCTGGAGTTCGGTCAAATAGTTATCGTTGGTATTTTCATGGTTGTATGTTTTATCTTAGTCGATCTAATAAAGGTTAATCGAAGAGACTGGAAAATGATACTATCCTCGGCCATTGCTGGGATAACATTAATACTTTTGAAGGACAGGATTTTTTGGTAACTGAACTAGGCTAGCACTATTAGATTAAAGACAAGGCTAAATAATTAAACAATTCCCTTACAATACTACTTATGAAACACCTATTAAATCGAATGTATAACGTCTCAAGGTTAGATTATAAAATCTTACTGATTTTGATTTTGCCTATGACTTGGGGAGCTTTTGCTCAGCCCGCAAAAACAGAAACTCCAAAATGGCAAGGCAAGTTTGAACAACTTGACCAGATGCTCCCCACACCAAACGAATATCGGACAGGCTCTGGTTCGCCTGGCCCCAAGTATTGGCAGCAACGTGCAGATTATGTAATTACTGCTGAATTGAATGACGAGACTCAAAGCTTAAGCGGTGCTGAAACAATAACCTATAGCAATAACTCGCCCGATGCGCTTAAATACCTTTGGTTACAGGTAGACCAAAACATAAATTCAAAAGATAACAACACGGCCAAAACTGCTACTAATTCAGTTCGTGATTCTGTGGCCACCAAAGAACTTGCGACCAACCTACTTCTTTATGATTTTGATGGCGGCTATAAAATCAAGTCCATTAAAGATGCCACCGGAAAAAATTTAAACTATTTTGTCAACCAGACAATGCTCCGCATCGATCTTCCACAAACTTTGGCATCGGGGCAGAAGTTTAGTTTTCAAATTGAGTGGGCTTTCAAAATCAATGACCGCATGCACGGAGCCACACCTAATGATGGCAGAAGCGGCTATGAATATTTTCCCGAAGACGGAAATTATTTATATGCGATAGCACAATGGTTTCCGCGTATGTGTGTGTACGATGATGTGAACGGGTGGCAAAACAAACAATTTCTCGGCAGAGGTGAGTTCACTCTTGCCTTTGGCGATTATAAAGTAAAGTTAACCGTGCCTGCCGATCATATTGTAGCTGGAACAGGAACATTGAAAAATGCAAGTGCTGTGCTTACTGCAGAACAATTAGCACGCTACGAAAAAGCAAAGTCAACTTTTGACAAGCCACTAATCATTTGCACACAAGATGAAGCCATAGCCCGTGAGAAATCAAAAGCAAAGGAAAAAAAGGTGTGGGAGTTTGAGGCAATCAATGTTCGCGATTTTG
>JANXRR010000312.1 GCA_025356795.1 Bacteroidia bacterium | reverse complement strand
GTTAGCAAGTTGCGTAGAGTATAATTTAGTTGCCCACATACGAGGCACCATCCAATAAAGAATTCCAAATATCAAGAAACCATTCCAGCCAAGCCCTCCTACGTGTACGTGAGCAACTATCCAATCTGTAAAGTGAGCAATGGCATTTACATTTTTTAATGACAAGAGCGGTCCTTCAAGAGTTGCCATACCGTAGGCGGTAACAGCTACCACCATAAACTTTAAAACTGGTTCTTCGCGCACTTTATCCCAAGCACCACGTAAGGTCATTAGCCCATTAAGCATGCCGCCCCACGATGGAGCAATGAGCATAATAGAGAATACCACCCCCAACGACTGTGCCCAGTCTGGTAAGGAAGTATATAGTAAGTGATGCGGACCCGCCCAGATGTAAATAAATATCAATGACCAAAAGTGAATGATAGAAAGCCTGTAAGAATAAACCGGGCGGTTAGATGCCTTCGGCAAGAAGTAATACATCAATCCCAAAAATGGAGTAGTAAGGAAGAATGCAACGGCATTATGACCATACCACCATTGAACCAATGCATCTTGCACGCCTGCGTACCAGCTGTAGCTTTTGAATAGTGTAACGGGTATCTCAAATGAATTAACAATGTGAAGAACAGCAACCGTAACAAGTGTAGCGATATAAAACCAAATAGCAACATACATGTGTCGCTCTCTGCGGGTGAGTATGGTGCCAATCATATTCCAGGCAAAAACTACCCATATTACTGTAATAGCAATGTCAATAGGCCATTCTAATTCAGCATACTCTTTCCCAGAAGTAAACCCTAACGGTAGCGTGATGGCAGCAGCTAAAATAATTAATTGCCAACCCCAGAAATGAATCCAACTAAGGGTGTCGCTAAACATGCGTGCCTTCAACAAACGTTGGGTTGAATAATAGACGCCTGCAAACATGGCATTGCCTACAAAAGCAAAGATGATGGCATTGGTATGGAGAGGACGTATGCGCCCAAAGGTTGTGTACTGAAGATCGAAATTAAAGATAGGATAAAACAATTGAATGGCTGCAAGGAGGCCAACTGACATGCCGACCAATCCGAAGGTAACGGTAGCAATGATAAAAGCTTTTACTACCTTATTATCGTAACTGAATTTTTCTAGTTCCATACAGGGCGCTATTTTTTTTGTTGCATAAAAGTAAAACCCGAACCATTTTTGACGACTGACTTAAGCTAGATAGCAAACTGATTTTTGTCATGTCTGCTGATCAATGATTGTTTTTATTGATTAGTGTTTACGGAAAAATAATTGGGACTGTCGTATTGAGATAACCATTGCCGTTGGCCTTACCCATTATAATGACATTGAATTTCTTTGCGAAACTCTGAAGTATAAGATGTCATTGGCAGCTTGTCAAAACCTACTTATTTAAGCTCCGAAACGATTTCAATAAACCTGACTTTGCCGAAACGGCTTTGTATAGTAACTACTTCTCTTTCTTCTCAACCTTATCCTCAAAAAGAATTCTTACAGAAGGGCCATACACATCATCATATTGACCACTGCGAAGGCCCCAAATGAAAGCACCTAGAAAGCAAAGCGCAATAGTAAGTGATATTGAAATCAACAGGATAATTATGGTCATGATGGATTGGATTGAGAAAGTTTGCGCGAAACAAAATTAACTGCCAGTGTTGAAAACCCTACCACACTAATGCTGGATATGGGCATAAGAATGGCCGCTGTAAGCGGAGTTAAATGATCCGTAACGGCAAAGGCCAATGCAACTAAGTTATAAAAAAAAGAAATCGAAAATGCCATCTTTAAAATACTAGACGACCTTTTGGCCAACGATAAAAACTGGTCAAGTTGATGTAATCGATCACCCTGAAGAATTCCATCACATGCAGGAGTGAATGTTCCTGTATCATCTGTTACGGCAATGCCCACTTGACTTTGCTTCATAGCACCTGCATCGTTTAGGCCATCGCCTAGCATCATTACACGCTTACCTTGGTTCTGCAGCGATTTAATAAAGTCGAGTTTATCATGAGGACCTTGATTAAACTTTAATGCTACCGACTCACCAAAGAGAAGTTTCATAATCCCTTTATCAGAGTCATTATCACCAGAAAGAAGTGCAACACATTTCTTGCCTAATTGTGTAATCATCTCAGAGATATTACTTCGCAATGAAATAGAAATAGCGAAGTAACCTTTGATTTCATGATCTATTGAAACAAATACATAGGAAGCCTGGGTGGGCAACACTTCTTTAAACCCAACGAAAACTGATGAACCCACCCGAAGCAACCTGTCCTCCACGTATGCCTCCAATCCTTGTCCTGGAATTTCACGGAAATTAACTATTGATACATTGCCCTTTTTCTTTATGGATTGACTAACAATATTACTAAGCGGATGCGTGGAGCAACTTGTCAATGCCTTTACATAGCTCATTTCCAGAGAAGATAATTCTCCTTGAAAGGAAACCATTGGTTTCTTAGTGTGAGTAAGTGTTCCTGTTTTATCGAAGACAACTGCATCAATAGCTGCCAAGCGTTCAATTACATCGGCATTCTTTAAATAAAAGTTGTTCCTTCCGAATACGCGCAGCATGCTTCCATACGTAAATGGTGCTGCCAATGCAAGTGCACAAGGGCAAGCCACCATTAATACAGATGTTACTATCAACCACATTTTTGTTGGCGAATTAATTTGCCAATAAATAGCTGTTACTACTGCAATGCCCATGACAACCCAAGTAAACACACGAGCTGAACGATCTATTATCCTTTGATAGTTACTTTCTTGGCGTTTGCGGAAAGCCTCATGATTCCACAGACTTGTTAAATGACTTTGAGAAGTTGGTTTTTCAATTACCATTTCTATGGGTTGACCTATCAATCTTCCTCCAGCATAAATCTGATCACCTCGAACAACTTTTATAGGTTTTGATTCACCTGTAACAAAACTATAATCAATGTAAGCCTGATCAGCATGAAGAACACTGTCGGCAGGAATAATTTCCATATGGCGAATACGAACTTCATCTCCCTTGCATAAATCATAAATAATTACTGGCTTCCAACCGTCAACAATTTTTTTATGAACTGCCAATGGGAAATAGGATTTAAAATCACGATCAAACGATAGGCTTTCATACGTTTTACCTTGAAACCATCGGCCAATCAATAAAAAGAATACAAGGCCTGTAAAGGAATCTAAATACCCCGAGCCTGTTGAGGTGAATATGTCATAACTGCTTCTAGAGAATAAGGCAATCAAACCTGCAGCAATAGGCACATCAATATTGATTTGCTTTTGTTTAAAACTTTTCCATGCTGCCGTTAAGTAGTCGCTGGCACTGAAGAGAAAAACAGGAACAGACAATCCCCAATTAAGCCACGAGAAAATGCGTAATAAGGCGTGATCTGATTGATCAATTCCTAAATACTCAGGAAAACTAAACAACATCACATTGCCAAAACAAAATCCGGCAATAGCCAATTTAATGACAAGTGATTTATGAGATTGATCGGATGATTTCTTTTCATTCTCTAGGTTGACACTTGGATAGTACCCTACTGAATCTAACAAAGCTGCAATTTTACTCAATGTTATTTGAGTTGGATTAAAATCAATAGTTACAGATTTTTTCGGAAAGTTAACTTCAGATCTAATGACACCTGAATTTAATCGATTCAAGTGCTCAAGCAACCATACACATGAAATGCAGTGGATGGCGGGGATATAAAAAGTAACTTTTGAAAATGAGGTAGACTCAAAAGAGAGGAGCTTCTTGCGAATTTCTGTTTCGTCCAGGTATACATACTTTTTATCGTCCACTAAATCCAAATGAACACCGGGTGATTCGCTTAAGTTATAATATTCACACAGATTATTCGAGTCTAGAATTTCAAAAACAGTTTTGCAACCAAAGCAGCAAAAGGGTTTATCGTCAACATAACTAACCTCATCGTTGCAGATCTGTCCGCAATGGAAGCAGATCAGTTCAACATCTGTCTCTTTTTCTTGAATCATACCTGAGCAAATTCCTCATCTTTCTTCAACACCGAAGTCCAGATAATATAGTTTGAGTGGTTCACCACATTTTCTGTTAGGCTTCTTTTAAATAAATGCGACAGCCCTCTTCGTCCGTGAGTTCCCATAGCAATCATATCGGCATCAATTTCACCTGTCTTTGTATAAATCATTTTCAAATGATAAGGCTGGCATCAAAACTGAGTCGTACATGACGGGCAACTCAATTACATGGAGTAAATACACTACTCCTTTAGATTGTTCGGCAATACTTAGCGCAAAGCAAAATGCGTTAATCGCAGGTTTTGAAAAATCATATGATACTACAATTTTTTTCATATTTTAAAACTAGTATTGAGACGTAAGTATTTAGACATTAGACGCTGGTTAATCCAATCAATGGATTTGTGCTGTCGGGTTGAACTTCTATAATCAAAAGTAAAAACGATATTTCTCTGTATGCTTGAGGATGATCATAGCTAAAGATGATTTTTATCAGTTTATTGTATTGGACTTTCAATAACTTTTTGCACAAAAAATTCTAACCATTCTTTAATAATTCATTGGTCTCAATCGTTAGTTGAAACTATGCGCTTTCAGCGCAGGACTTTCAGTTGCTACACAAATGGTTAGCTTTACTTTGTGAGTAAAGAACAGCCAATTAGTAGCCACACCGTATTTTGGCTTACGGCCCACATAGTTTAGGTTACAAAATATAGATATAAAGTTTTGGAGGGGGACATCCAAAAGATGCCTTGAGCTTGTGAAGCAGATTTGTGATTCGGAGGATGTCAATATACTTAAAGGTGTTGTGAGCAAATATAGGCCATCGCTGAACATTAGTGATATTGTTAAACGCTTGAAAGGTCGAACGTCCCGCAGGTTGCAAGAAGAGTACCCAGAACTTTCTAAAAGATATTTGGGGCGACACTTTGGGGCGATTGGGTATGGTGTTTGGAGTACCGACATACTACGGATGAAATGGTTCAAGAATACCTTGAACATCACCGTAAAGCTGGCAACATTGATACTGACACTATTATTCTTGAGTAAGGATTTCATTCTTTTTACAACCTATCGACTTCCAGTC
>JANXRR010000611.1 GCA_025356795.1 Bacteroidia bacterium | reverse complement strand
CTAACGCAAGAAAGTTTTTAGGGAGCAATACCTACCAAAACATCAATGAGCTGGCTTCAAAAAATACAGCGCTACACAAAGCAATTATGGATGCAGAGCCAGGCAAGAGCGTGTTGTATAAATCGAGCATCGATCTGCAACTTACCATACAGGCTACAGAACTTCGTGCGCGGGGCATCACGCTCAAACTTGTAACGATGCAAAACATTCAAAGTGAATTGCAGCAACAAGAGTTGGAAGCATGGCAAAATCTTACGCGCGTGCTTAGGCACGAAATCATGAACAGCATCACGCCTATTTCCTCATTAACTTCTACCCTACGCGAAATTCTAGATCAAGACCTAGTGAAGGGAAGAGAAAATTATTATGAAATGAATCAGGAAAGTGCAGACGATTTACGCGAAGGGCTTGGCACCATTGAAAACAGAAGCAAAGGATTAGTCAAATTTGTGGACGCTTACCGAGAATACACTTCATTGCCCACGCCCAATTTTCAAGCTGTGCGCTTAAAAGATATGATCGAGAAAGTAGCGCAACTAATGAAGCCAGGCATTAAAAAAACTACGATCAACTTTACACATTATTGCGACTCGGAATACCTGACCATACAAGCCGATGAAGAAATGATTGAGCAAGTGCTGATCAACCTGGTGAAGAATGCAGTGGAAGCATTGGGCAACCAAGCACATGGAAAAATAGAATTGATTGGCAAGTACAGCGACAATGCCGTGCTTATTGAGGTGCGCGACAACGGGCCTGGCATTATCAAAGAAGCATTGGTGCGCGTGTTTGTTCCCTTCTTTACCACCAAAAAAACCGGCTCTGGCATTGGCCTCAGTCTCTCACGCCAAATTATGCAACTTCACCACGGCAACCTTACGGTAGAATCTGAGCCTAACGTGAGCACGGTGTTTACGATGAGGTTTTGAGTGAAGTAAATTTGATTTGCCGAGTATTTTCAATAGCTCGACTTAATTCCCGGTTAGAAATATTATCAAGGTCACGAAAAAAGGAATTTCTATACTTTAATTCCACGTTTTGTTAATTCCTTTTTTGCCCTCACATCCGTAAGAAGGTTGGATGATCTGCCCTTTTCCAAGAGTTTTGAAAACATGGAGTCTCTATACTCCTCGTCAAAAAACGATCGCTGTGGGTAGATTTTCCCGCTAGGCAAATGTGATAATTATTCATGCAAAAAACACCCAAAAAATATCTCATTACACATTTTTTATATCTCGCTAGATATGGCAAGGTATCTCCCGAGATATGCCCGAAGTATGCCGAGATATCCAAAACATCTACTTAGATATGTAAAATGCCTGGTTAGGCACAATTTATATCTCCGCAGATACCTAGCAAGCCTGCGGAGACCTCGTATATATCTCGCTAGATATTTATTATATCTCCAGAGACATAAAATATATCTCCAGTGATATAATAAATATCTATTTAAAGTAAAAAACCAGCTCCATTGGCTGGAAACTGGCTTTTGTGCTTCAACTTGCTGATAACTTAAACCAAAAACTTACTGTTTGGAAGGCGCAGGTGGTGGGGGTATCGGCTTTTTTGGTTTCTGGCATAGTAGGCGGCCATTTCGTCTAGCAGGGGCCGGAGCGAAGGGTCAGTTTTAGCTTCTTATTGAAGCACCTCATGCACCTCGCGGGCTTTTTTTTAAGATGTATAATTTTAACTGACTGCTATACAAAACATACGTGGGGGGGGGGGGGGATGCAAGAGGAGGAGGTTATTTATTTTATATCGATCTGTAGGGGTGGGTTGTCTACCTGTATTAAACTTTCTTGTTTCGTGAAGACACGAAACAAAGCTTTCTTGTTGCGTGAAGACACGAACCAAAGCTTAGAGCCTCAGTCTCTCACGTCAAATTATGCAACTGCACCACGGCAACCTTACGGTAGAATCTGAGCCTAACGTGAGCACGGTGTTTACGATGAGGACTATTTGTTGATTTAGAGCTAATTTAAAGTTAAATTTATTTTTATCAAATTAGGATTGAAAGATGAAAGAACTTCAGCTATTGTTGCTCGTATTATTAACTTATTTTGTCACCTTAGGACAACCCATACCAAAAGATTCAGCACAATTTTATAAAATAAACTCTACCCCAATTCATCCTCTCGAGTCAAAAGACTTTAACCAAGGAATTATCAATTCGCCTTACCAATTATTTAATGGCAGGTTAACAGGGCTTGGAATGACTACCCTTGGAAGCGACCCTAACGGAGAGTATACTATGCATGTAAGAGGATTCTCCACCATTCAAGCAGATTCAAGGCCACTATTGGTAGTAGATGGTTTTATTGTTAACGACCTTCTATTACTGGATGCTAATGACGTTGAACAGGTAACGCTTTTAAAAGATGCCGCATCGGCTTCAGTTTATGGATTGCAAGGAGGTAATGGGGTGTTGGTAATCACAACCAAAAAAAGAAAAGAAGAAACTTTATCAGTAAGTTTTAATACCAGTTCAGGCATTGAGCAAACCATTTTAAATATTAAACCCGCTTCAGCAGAGGAATACAAAAGCCTTCCTAGGGCGGTTGATTATGGCAGTTCGCAAAACTGGATCGATCTGATAACCCGAACTGGCTTTTCTACGGCTAATAACCTAAGCATAAGTGGAGGCTCTAAAGACTTTTCAATACGTGCTTCAGCAAACTATAGAAATACCGCAGGAGTTTTAAAAACTACCGGATTTAATCAACTTAACTCAAGAATTAACTTAGAGCAAAAGGCATTTAAAGACATACTGATATTGAGAGTTGGCTTCGCAGCTACTTCCAGAAACGAG
>JANXRR010000604.1 GCA_025356795.1 Bacteroidia bacterium | reverse complement strand
TCATAAATGCAGCCTATAATAGCCCTTGGTCAACTACTATGGATTTTACCCTTCAAGCAGGCTCCCCGGCAAAAAATGCTGGTTCTGATGGAACTGATATTGGTATCACAGGTGGGGCATACCCGGTAACCAGTGGAAATATAACATCAAAGCCAACTGCAGTGCCCGTGATTATGACTTTAAATCCCGCGGCTATGGTACCTCAAAACCAGCCTATTAAAACAAACATAAAAGCGAAGAGCAACTAGTAAATTTTGGATATGTTTAGGATAAGTAAGATTAATTTTCTTTCGTATTGAAGCAATGAAATCGGCAATCATATTCTTATTCGGTTGGGTAGTATTGATTATGCATGCCGTTGCTCAGCCAAACATGGTTGCCGCTGAGTATTTTTTTAATACCGATCCAGGCCCTGGCAATGGCACTGTTATTTCCATAACACCTGGTTCAACAATCGATATTACAAACCTAAGTGTACCTACTACATCATTGCCATTAGGCTGGCACACACTGTGCGTGCGAACAAAGGACGCTACCAACACATGGGGTTTTTATGAAACCCGTAAAATCTATATACGTGACGCTGCTCTGCAAACAATTCCCCCACCTTCACCCATTACTGCAATGGAGTATTTTTACGATAACGTATCTGATGTTGGCACAGGCCAAGCATTGTCTATTACTACAGGAACTAATGTAGATATAGTTGGTGTAAATTTGCCAAGCAGTCTTTCGCTTGGCTGGCACTCACTTCATGTGCGCACTAAAAATCAGGATAACGTTTGGGGTTTTTATGAGACTAGAAGTTTTTTTGTTAGATCCACTTCGAGTTTAACCATTCCACCTCCATCACCCATTACTACAATGGAATATTTTTATGATAATGTTTCCGATCCCGGTACTGGGCAATCTATTTCTGTAAGCACTGGCACCGCTGTAGATATAATGAACAATAATTTAACTAATACCCTCACATTAGGTTGGCATACCTTGCATGTGCGAACAAAAAGCCAAGATAATACGTGGGGCTTTTACGAGACACGGTCGGTGTATTTAAGAGATGCAGCACTTATCAATAACCCAACGCCTTCTCCGATTGTGCAATTTGAATACTTTGTTGACAATGATCCGGGTGTGGGGCAAAGTACGCTTACGTTAACAAAGCCTTCGGCTGCTTTAATTGATTTACCTGCAGAGCCTTTGAATGTTGGTTCACTTTCATTGGGCGCACACTCCCTTGGATTAAGAGCAAAAGATCAAAATGGTAATTGGAGTTTAACGGAACAACGAAATTTCTCTGTAACTACAGGATGTGCCCTTATTACTCCGCCTACAACAACAGGTGCAACGCGCTGTAGTGCTGGAACTTTAACGCTTACTGCAACTGATGCCTTACCTGGGCAAACGTATCGCTGGTATACCGATAACACTACTTTAGTAATTACCTATACAGGAGCTTCTTTTACTACTCCTTCACTTTCTGCAGACACAGATTATTATGTTAGTATTTATGATCCTGCTACCTATTGTGAGAGTCTCCGTACCAAAGCTTCAGCTATAGTTTCTGGAATACCCAAGCCAATTTTAAACTTATCTGGTTCGCTCACGGTATGTCAAGGAAATTCAGTAACACTTCAAGCACCTACTGGTTTTAGTAGTTATACTTGGAGTAATGGACTCAGTACTCAACAAATCACCGTTGCTACTTCAGGAAGTTATTCGGTAATCGTAAATAATGGAACGTGTTCTAGTGTGCCGTCTGATGCTTTTACTTTTACTGTCAATCCAAACCCAACTAAACCAGCAATAAGCGCTACGGGTGGAGGCTCATTGTGTGGTACAGGTACAGTTACCTTAAGTGCCCCCGCAGGATTTTCAATCTACCGCTGGTCGTCAGGTCAATCTACATCCAGTATTAATTCAACTGCAGCGGGTAACTTTTCAGTTACAGTTACAGATGCCAATAGTTGCGAAAGTATCTCTTCTGATATTTTTAGTGTTACTTCTGCTTCTCTTACAAAACCTATTATTACCGTTACCGGAAATACAACTCTCTGTGGAAGTGGCTCTGTGCAACTGTCGGCACCTAGTGGCTTTAGTGGGTACACTTGGTCTAATGGAAGTACAACACAAAACATTTCAACAAGTAGTGCTGGTAATTATACTGTGATTGTTTCCAATGGTGGATGCACGAGTGCTACCTCCGATCCAGTAGTGATCACACAAGTTGCTGTAGCATCAAAACCAGCGATAACAATAACTGGTAATACATTACTTTGCAATGGGGCATTCACAGTGTTGTCTGCACCCAATGGATTCTCTAATTACCTATGGTCAACGGGTGAAGTTACACGACAAATTGTAGTTAATTCGGTCGGAAGTTTCTCGGTGCAGGTTGGCAATGCTTCCACCTGTCTCAGTGTGGCTTCCGATCCTGTAGCAATAACTTTGACTGGCTCACCTTGTGGAGTTGCTACTATTAATCCTCCATTGGTTGCAAACATAAGTAGATGCGGAGCCGGTAGTTTGGTACTAACGGCAAGCGGTGCGAGTACTGGGCAAGTGTATCGTTGGTATGATGGCTCGACATCCGTTCCTATTTTATTTACAGGTGATACGTTTACCACACCTTCTTTATCAACCACTACTCTTTATTACGTTTCAGTGTACGATCCTACTACGCTAGGAGAGAGTACTAGAGCGATTACAAAAGCCTCTGTGATTAGCATAGCTGCTCCGGTGCTACCTGGGTCAAGCTCACTTTCACTTTGTGAAGGCGGAAGCACGTTGCTTTCGGCTCCAAATGGATTTTTGAAATATCTATGGTCTAACGGAGTCACTACACAACAGTTGCAAGTTATATCAGCTGGCTCTTATTCGGTGCAAGTAGGTGATGGAACGTGCACCAGCCCATCTTCCAACAGTATTAATGTATCGGTAGTACCTGCGATTAATAAGCCAGTAATTTTAGCCACGGGTACTTCTATCTGTAACTCTGGTTCTGTGCAGCTTTCTGCACCTGCGGGATTTTCCTATGTTTGGTCTAATGCTTCCAGCTCTCAAGTAATAACAATCAGTACAGCGGGGAATTACACGGTTACGATTTCTAACGGAACATGCACCAGTCCCGCTTCGGATGCCATAACAGTTACTGCCACATCTGTTTTACCAAAGCCATCTATAACTAGTGCAGGGAACACCTCCTTATGTACTGGTGCATTTGCTGTTTTGACTGCCCCGATAAGTTCTAATTATTTATGGTCAACTGGAGAAACTACCCGTCAAATTGTTGTTAACATGTCAGGAAATTTTACAGTTCGTGTTGGTAATGTGCCTACTTGTTTGAGTGTGGCTTCCGATCCAGTTGCTATCACAATGACAGGTCAGCCATGCACCTCAGTAATAGGCCCTGCTGCACCCACCGCTGCTAATAATACCAGGTGTGGTAGTGGCACTGTAACACTTACCAGCAATGGCGCAATAGGCAATCAACAGTACAATTGGTATGATGCATTAACAGGTGGGAATCTTGTATTCACAGGAAGTTCTTATATCACTTCTTCATTGACTGTGACAACAAATTTTTATGCATCCATCTATGATCCATCATCAGCGCTTGAAAGTGTACGCACACCAGTTAAGGCATTGGTAGTAACTCTTGATAAGCCGTTAATAGGTTATACAGGATCTTCGTCTTTTTGTATTGGTAAAAACCTCTTACTTTCCGCACCAGTTGGGTTTACTCAATATATTTGGTCCGATGGTTCAACAAAGCAACAGTTATTAGCAAGTGCTACAGGTAACTATTCTGTGCAAGTGGGTAATGGGATTTGCCTAAGCCCAGCTTCAGATGCGGTAAAAGTAATAGTTTCAGCTTCGCCAGCTAAACCAACAATTGATATAACGGGTAGTACCACATTCTGTAGTCAAGGTTCAGTTGATTTAGCAGGCCCGAGTGGATTCTCTTATATATGGTCAAATGGTGCAACTACTCAAAAAATAACTATTTCAGAGACTGGTGTTTATTCATTGATTATAACCACAAATGCGGGCTGTTCCAGTCCATCTTCAGAACCCATCGCGGTTACCAAATTATTGCCTCCATGTAAACCTAATACGCCTCCGGTTATTGCCTCCATACCGATTAGTGTGAAAATTGAGGGATCGGTTACTGTTGACTTAGTTAACTATATAACTGATGAGGAAAATAATATCGATTTTACACGATTGCAACTTCTCTCTTCTAAAACTGCTCAAGGTGCTACCGCAAGCATTGATAGAACTTCGTATGCTCTCACACTTGATTATAAGGGCATTCTTTTTTCAGGGGCGGATCGCATTACAATTGATGTGTATGATTTGCTGAATGCAAAAGCACAACGAGTTTTAGCTATTGATGTAGTAGGAGAGGTGGTAGTCTTTAATGGAATTACACCGGATGGCGATGGGATTAATGACTTTTTCTACATAGAATATATTGATGTAATACAAGGAGGCACTAAAAATAAAGTCACTATTTTTAGTCGTTGGGGAGATGTTGTTTTTGAAATTTCGAATTATAACAATGTCGATCGGGTTTTTACCGGGCACACTAGCGCTGGGGGTGAACTTCCTCCCGGTACTTATTTTTATAGAATAGAGTTTATAGAAAGTAAGCCTATCACTGGATACTTAACACTTAAGCAATGATCAAGATGAAACTGACAATGCTTATAAAAACCGTTTCTATTTTTTTGTTTGGGTGTATGGCATTAGTAAACCCTGTTTTTGGTCAGCAAGATCCGCTGTCCATGCAATATCTCAATAATTATTTTTTGATTAATCCAGCCTATGCTGGTCTCACAAAAGATTTAAACCTATCAGCAGGGTATCGAATTCAATGGGCCGGCTTTACTGGAAGTCCACTTACTTTCGGTACGGCTGGGCATGTTTCGTTGAATCACAATAAAATGGGTATGGGCTTTACCATTAATCAAGATAAGATTGGCCCCAGTAAAACAACAGAAGTAAATGCAGCTTACTCCTATCATATAACCACAAAAGATAATGTTGATTTTTCAGCGGGACTGCAAGCAGGATTCATTAATTACAGAAGCGATTATAGTGACCTTCAAATAAATAGGAACGATCCTAAGTTTAATGGAACAAGTGAAATAATACCAAACGTAGGCGCTGGATTTCTGATGCGCTCAGAAAAATTTTTGGTGAGTCTTGCAGTGCCTCATTTATTACCACCAAGCATTAGCTCAAAACAATTATCTGGTGGTTTATATGCTCAAAGCTTATATTTCTTTAGTTCTTATATTTTTCAACTCTCGTATAGGGTGCAAATGAGACCTTCCATGCTTTTTAGATTGGTGAAGGATATCCCTGTTTCTACTGATTACAATCTTACCATCAAAATCGATGATAGCTATTCTATAGGTGCTTTTACTCGTAACTTTAACACCGCAGGTTTTTTAGCCATGCTTAACATTGGCGATGCACTTCGAGTTGGGTATGTGTTTGAAATGCCACTGAATAACTCCTCAGCACTTAATTTTTCGTCTCATGAAGTTATGTGTGGCCTCCGTTTGAAAGTACTTGGCTTTCATCAAGCTAAGGACATGCGAAGTTTCTAAGAAGCGCAATCCTATTTCAGCTAAATTTTATTTATTTCAACCAATGTGCTTTTTTGTGAAAGTTTGCATTTACTTTCTTTACTTTTTAGTTGTTGTTTTGATAGTAAATTAAAAAAATGAAATTAAGATTAGCTGGATTTTTTTTTACTCTTTTTTCTATTTCTGGATTCAGTCAGTCTGTAAATGAAGAAAGCAAAGTGCTGAATTTATCAGCATCAAAGTTTTCGTGGATGATTAATCATAACTATGATTCACTGGATTTTATTCTTCATGATCATGTTACTTACGTTCATTCAAACGGATGGAGCCAAACTAAAAAGGAAGTTATTGAAGACCTGCGCTCGGGTAAGTTAGTAATGAAAGCAGTAGTGGTTCAATCCTCAGCAGTTCGTATTTTCAATCAGACAGCCATTGTAAACGGACAAGGAAAATTTACAGGCGTAATAAATGGAGTGGCATTCTCTTCAGATCTGGTCTATTCGGAGGGATACATTAAAGAGAATGGAATGTGGTTTCTAGTCTCAAGATTGGCCACTAAGGTTATTAAATAATTGTAGAAGTATAAACTATAAAAATAGACTTACACGCGACTTCGCCAAACCCAGTCAGACAGGGATTTGACCATCGTGTGTAATCTTACAGTGCTGTTAAAAAGATTTTTTACCACCTCTATTTCTCTACTCGAAGTTGGAGTGATGCTGAGTTAATACAATACCGTAGGCCGCTAGGGTTGGGTCCATCAGAAAAAACGTGACCCAAATGAGAGTCGCACGAGTTGCACAATACCTCCACTCTTACCATGCCATAAGAAATATCTTTATGATATTGAATGGCATTTTCTTCCACAGGTTGGGTAAAACTTGGCCAGCCAGTACCCGACTCAAATTTTACGCGTGAATCGAAAAGTAATGTTCCGCAGCATACGCATTCGTATAAGCCTGGATCATGGGCTTCACAGTATTCACCTGTAAAAGCGCGCTCTGTTCCTTTTAATCTTGTGATACTAAATTGAGCTGGTGATAGAATTTTCTTCCATTCATCTTCACTCTTTTCTATCCGTTTTGCAGGTGTTGGATTTCCTTTTTCTGCAAACTTCATCACATCTGACCATTTCAAAATATTCATAGTATTATTTGTTTCACTTCTTAACAAAATTAAAAGAACCAAAGTTTAATCGCTCATTAAGAATTATGACAACCATAATTTTTTTATCTAAACTTCTCCTGCCTTTGTAAAGTCTTGTAGTCTGTTCCTTCTCATCACTTCATTCGTGGCCATATATTTCGTAACTAGGTAATGTTTACGCCTACTCTTCATTCGGCAACAGCGAGGGAGCAAAATTTTTCCTATTATAAAAGTTTTATTGCCAGCCACCTAAGCAGCAGTTGTGTTTTCGATTCCCTCTCTTTTAAAGTAGAGGTAAAAAGTAGTTCCAGAGTTTACTATGCTTTCAACTTCAATTTTACCACCCATCGTTTCAATTTGTGTTTTGACCATGTAGAGCCCCAGGCCTTTACCTTCTACGTGATTATGAAACCGCTGGTACATTGTAAAAAGTTTACTCCCATGTTTTTCTAAATCAATCCCTAGGCCATTATCAGAAATTTGAATACACACAAACTTTTCTC
>JANXRR010000559.1 GCA_025356795.1 Bacteroidia bacterium | reverse complement strand
TGCATTTTCAGCTATTGTTCTTAATGGAGATTCAAGAGCCAAACGGATGATATTTACACCAGTTGATTGATCTTCATTATCCACTACAAGGTTCTTCAATGCTTCAATAGCACGGATATACGCAACACCACCACCAGGAATGATACCTTCTTGAACTGCTGCACGAGTAGCGTGCAATGCATCGTCAACACGGTCTTTCTTTTCTTTCATTTCCACTTCAGTGGCAGCACCAATGTATAGAATAGCTACTCCGCCAGAAAGTTTAGCCAAACGCTCTTGCAATTTTTCTTTATCGTAATCAGAAGTAGTAGTCTCTATTTGAGCTTTAATCTGATTTACTCTTCCAGTAATTTCATTTTTCTTACCTGCACCATTTACAATGGTAGTATTATCTTTATCAATGTTGATTTTCTCGGCACGTCCTAAGAAATCTAATTTAGCATCTTCTAATTTCATTCCGGTTTCTTCGGAGATTACTTTGCCACCAGTTAAGACAGCAATGTCTTCTAACATAGCCTTTCTTCGATCGCCAAAGCCAGGAGCTTTAACAGCAGCTACTCTTAGAGCACCACGGATTTTATTAACAACTAATGTTGCCAATGCTTCGCCTTCAACTTCTTCAGCAATGATCAACAAAGGTTTGCCAGTTTGGGCAGTAGCTTCAAGAACTGGTAAAAGCTCTTTCATGCTGCTAATTTTTTTGTCGTAGATCAAAATGTAAGGTTGATCTAATTCAACTTCCATTTTTTCTGTGTTAGTCACAAAATAGGGAGATAAATAACCACGGTCAAACTGCATACCTTCTACAGTTTTAACTTCAGTTTGAGTTCCTTTTGCTTCTTCTACAGTGATAACCCCATCCTTGCCAACTTTATCCATAGCAGTGGCAATCATCTTACCTATTTCTGCGTCATTGTTTGAAGAGATAGAGGCAACCTGCGTAATTTCTTGTGAGCCTTTAATATTTTTAGATTGCTTTTTAAGGTGGTCAACAACCGCTTCAACAGCTTTGTCAATACCACGTTTAAGATCCATTGGGTTAGCACCAGCTGCAACGTTCTTTATTCCATGAGAATAGATTGATTGAGCCAGCACTGTTGCAGTAGTAGTTCCATCACCTGCAGCATCAGCTGTTTTTGAAGCACCTTCCTTCACTAACTGAGCTCCCATGTTTTCAATAGGGTCTTTCAAATCGATATCCTTAGCAACTGATACACCGTCCTTAGTAACGGTTGGGGCTCCAAATTTTTTGTCTAAAATTACATTGCGTCCTTTCGGGCCCAAGGTAACTTTTACTGCATTTGCCAACTTGTCAACACCCTTTTTAATTCTATCGCGGGCACTGGTATCAAAGGTTATTTCTTTAGCCATAATTGTATTCTTTTAAGTTTAAAATTTTAAATTAGATTGTTCCGAAAATATCTGAATTACGCATAATCAAATATTCTTTACCATCGATGGTTATTTCAGTTCCAGAGTATTTTCCGTAAAGTATTTGGTCTCCGACTTTAACGGTAACAGGCTTATCTTTTAAGCCTTCACCTACTGAAATTACTTTTCCTTTCTGAGGTTTTTCTTTAGCTGTGTCAGGAATAATAATACCTGAGGCTGTCTTTAATTCAGCGGCAGCTGGTTCAACTAGAACACGGTCTTCGTTTGGTTTGAAATTGATTTTTGCCATATTGGTTTGAGTTTTAGAATTTTAAGTATAAGCTTTTAAGCTTACGCGTCCGAGTTAGCTATTTTTATGCCATCAAAAACCTTCATGCCATTTCGGGTACTATTTTAAGATTGTAAACATAAATAAATACAAGTTTGTCAGGGATTAATGAAACTCAAGAACTCTTGATGGCAGATTGGCAGAAGTCGAGTTTTATTTATTATTTTAATATAAATAATAAGAACATATGGAAAATCTAAAAGAGAATTGGCTTACAGAGGGCCTTATCGACTTTGAGTATAAAAAGTATGTGCTTCTTGCCTACTTAAAAAATGTAAAAGAATCTTTTTCAAGGGTAGAACTTTATCCCTTTATGGGAGATTTGATTTTTCATTATCGAAATCTAAAGGCTTTAAAAACAAATAAGTCAACGATTTTTGATCAATTTCCGAAACGATTATCACTGGATAATCTCAAAAATCTTGAATTGAATTATAAAAAAATAATTGAAGACGATGCCATCATGGAGGAAATTGAATCCATAATAGAATTTTCATTGCCTCAGATGAAGACTTCCTTGGATGAAGGTTCTGTTATTTACGATTATGTGGAATCTAAATGTGAAATATTACCCGTTGGCTTAACTTCCTTATATGCCAATGAAGGGTATTTATTCATCTCGCAACCACCCCAACAAGAAACAGAAGTTTACCGTTATCAAATCACTATTTATGATAATAGTTCTGATGTAGTGCGAGCAATTCGAACGAATTATATCTATAATATCAAGAGAACTTTTGCTACAACTTTTGAACAGATCAAGCTTCAGCTTATGAGGCAGTTCAATGATCTTCCTAATCCAGCCACTTATTTGGTATTGTCAAAGCTTAAGTTTCCGCTTACTCAAACTTTAATGCCGGTGGCAAAACGTATGTTGGTAAAACATATTTCTCAAGCTGGGTAGCTCTAAAACTTGCATAAAAAAAGTTCCTGAATAATACAGGAACTTTTTTAATAGATTTTAAAATAACTATTTGCTTGAGTCTGATTTTGCTGGAGCTGTTTCCTTTTTCAATTCAAGACCTGCTGGCGCAATTTGTTGTTCTTTGGCGCGATCAATTAATTCATCACTGGTTGAAGCAGCACCTTGATTAGTAAAATTTGTGGCTAGGGTAAAAGCCATAACAGCTATGGCTAAACCCCAGGTTAATTTCTCTAGAATGTCTCCTGTTTTTTTAACGCCTATTAGATTACTTGCGCCAGAACCTCCAAATTGGTTGGATAGTCCACCACCTTTAGAGTTTTGAGCAAGAACTACTAGAACTAAAAGCACAGCACAGAAAAGGGCTAAACCAACGAATAAAGTATACATATTATTTTTTAAGGTCTTCTATTTGGGCTGCAAAGTAAGCCTTTTTTTGGGGGAATTTCCAAATCAACTTTTTCAAAACTTCAATTGCCTTTACTTTTTTGCCCTGCTTTAGTAGAATTTCTACAAGGGTTTCAGAGATAACATTATCAGCAAAATGCTGATTTTTATCAGAAAGATCATCAGGCGCAGAATTAATAGATTCTGCTTTTGCGCGGGGTAAACCAGGCTGGATTTTTATATAATTTTCTATAATTTCAATTTGTTCTTTTTGCTTGGGATCTGCCAAATCAATTTCCTTTTTATTTTTTAACTCCTCAGCCAGAGTATGCTCGTGCAATACGCTTGTATCAATTGCCAGTGCCAACTCAGGGTCATTCCATAGTAATGATTCTATTACCTGAGTTTCTTTCTCCAATACGGCCATATTTTCCTCATAGCGTAATTTTGATTTTTTCAGATCTTCTAAATCTCTAAAAATATTATCAAGGAGAAATTCGCCTGCGGTACTATCTGATTTAGAAACAATGATTGAAGAAGTATCTAATTCAACAACCTCATTGTTATGGTTTGCTTTGGCAGATAGTGAGGCCTCAATTTTTAAAGGTTCACTTTTTGGCGCAGTCATAATAGACTTGAGCACGGCTCTATCAGTAGTATAGATAGCGCTTAAGTGCAATAATTCTTCTTTTAAAATCGAATTAGTGTTAGCCGCTGCACGAGAGGCCAAATTGTGTATTGCCTGACTATAAGGATATGATTTTTGTGTTGAAATAAGTTCTCTTAAGTCTTCGCTATCTAAGGAAGTATAATTTTTTATTAATGATAAAAACTGATCTTTTTCCACAAATAAAAACAGATAGGTTGAAGGGTAAAAGTAGGATTAAAACAAACGCTAAGCAAACCTTCGGCTACCTTTTAACATTCACACAATTTTTACTGTTTTTTGAATTACCAGTTGGCAACAGTTGCGTTAAAAATATCAATCATTATTTGATCAAAGATTGCCTTTTCGTATTGTTCGGAAATAGTAGTAAAGTTCAAATTATTATCGAAGTCCTTATAGAAAGTAAATGTTCTGTCTTTAAAACTGTTTTTCGGCTCAACTGTATCAACATAGTTGATTTTTACGGTGATAGTAAGTCTGGTTTGTGAAGCATACGATATATCATTCGGATTGGCTCCGCCTGTTGGCGAGGTTGTTTTGAGCGAATATTCTGAAACAATTCCCTCCATTTGAAGTTCTCCGTTTTCTGCAATTACTCGTAAGCTTGAGTTTTGCTGATAATAATCTTTAAGCCTATTAGTAAAATTCTGTGCAAGATTGGCAGGAGCAAGGTCTGTATTGTTAAACAAAGGTTCAATTTGGATAGTCTTGGCCGTGGTGGCCGCCCCACTCATTGAGTAACGGCATCCTGAAAACGTTAAAGATAGGGCAG
>JANXRR010000552.1 GCA_025356795.1 Bacteroidia bacterium | reverse complement strand
AGCATTTTCTCGATCTGATAAAAAAATCGAGGAAGGGTAAGTTTAAAATCTACATTGGCATGAGTGCTGGCGTAGGTAAAACCTACCGTATGCTACAAGAAGCTCAAGCACTATTGAGAAATGGTATTGATGTTAAGATCGGCTACGTTGAAACTCATTTTCGTAAAGAGACACACGCCCTCCTTGATGGGCTTCCAATTATCCCTAGAAGAAAATTATTTTACAAAGGCAAGGAACTCGAAGAATTAGACGTTTCAGCCATCATTAACTTGCGACCCGAGGTTGTTATAGTGGATGAACTCGCCCACACCAATATTGAAGGCAGTAAAAACGACAAACGTTGGCAGGATGTATTAGAAATTTTAGAAGCAGGCATCAATGTGATCAGCGCTGTTAACATTCAACACATTGAAAGTTTAAATGATGAGGTTAAAGATATTACTGGCATCGAAGTTAAAGAACGCATTCCCGATAGTGTGCTTGGCTTAGCCGATGAAGTAGTTAATATTGATCTAACAGCCGATGAGTTAATTACGCGACTCAAAGAAGGAAAAATCTATGATACAACAAAAATTGAAAATGCACTTCAAAATTTTTTTAAAAGTGAACAAATCCTTCAGCTTCGAGAATTGGCTTTAAAAGAAGTTGCCTCACAGGTAGAACGAAAAGTTGAATCTGAGGTCACCAAAACTACTGCCGTCAATCACGAATATTTTCTCGCCTGCATAAGCTCCAACGATAAAACTGCAAAAACAGTTATTCGAAAAACCGCTCGTTTAGCAAACTACTATAATAGTAAGTGGTTTGTTCTTTACGTACAGAAACCTTCTGAAACTGCAGATAAGATTCCTTTAGATAAACAAAGGCATCTTATAAATAACTTTAAATTGGCTATAGAATTGGGTGCCGAAATTATCAAAGTTCAAAGCGATAATGTGGCTAAAACAATAATCGACCAATGTGAACAACGAAAAATAACAACAATATGCATCGGTAAACCTCATTTAAACTTGGCCAAGATTATACTGGCCACCAACATTTTTAATGAGCTCCTAAAAAAAATATCAAGCAGTGAAATTGATCTTGTAATTTTGAGTTAAAAGAATTTCTAACCATGAAAATAAAAGCCAAACTTATATTATGTGTTGGATTATTGTTCTCGATGATAGTCTTATTAACTGGGCTGAGCGGTTTATTCATTTATAAATTATCAAATGACACCAAAAATATTTTAGTAGCCAACTATAATACACTCGATTATTCTAGAAAAATGTTAATCGCTCTGAATAATGGAATTCCAGGGTACGAACAAATTATACTTTTTGAAGTTAACCTAGCAAAGCAACAAAACAATATTACAGAGATTGGCGAAAAGGAATTGACTGAAAAATTAACCTCAGATTTTGATAGATTAAAAAAAGATCCTTATGATTTGGAAATCGTGAAATCGATACGACAAGATATTACTGATATCATGCTATTGAATATGCAGGCAATTCAAACTAAGAGTAACATTGCAGAAACCACAGCCGACAAATCTATATTTTGGGTAAGTCTTGTTGGAACTAGTTGCTTTATAATTGCATTTACTTTATTGATTAATCTACCAGGCAATATCGCCAACCCAATTAAAGAACTAACTAAAAGCATTCAAGAAATTGTACTGCAAAATTATTCTGAACGAGTGTATTTTGAAACCCATGATGAATTTGGAGACTTGGCTTCTTCCTTCAACACCATGGCTCAAAAATTAGAAGAATATCAAGCAAGCAATCTTGATAAATTAATGATTGAAAAGAAAAGAATAGAAACTCTAATAAATAATATGCGTGATCCAGTAATAGGATTAGATGATAAGAAGAGAATTCTTTTCATGAATGGGGAAGCACTTAAAATTACTAGCCTTGAAATAAAAAATGTAATAGGTAAAAGGATTCAAGACATCGCAGTTCAAAATGACTTAGTGCGTTCACTGATAGTTGACTTATTTGTTTCATCAACGCCAGAGACATCCAAAAAACAACCCATAAAAATCTATGCTGACAATAAAGAAAGCTATTTTGAAAAAGAGTTGATACCCATCAACATTATCCCAACTGGTGAAAAGCAAGAGATTTCAATTGGACTTGTCATTTTACTTCAAAATATAACTCCATACAAAGAGCTTGATTTTGCGAAAACAAATTTTATTGCAACTGTATCGCACGAATTAAAAACTCCCATCGCTTCCATAAAAATGAGTTTACAATTATTGGAGAACAAACAAATTGGCAACTTAAATGAAGAGCAAGAGAATTTAGTAGAAAGTATAAATGAAGATGCAGGACGTTTACTAAAAATTACTGGAGAGTTGCTCAACATGACGCAAGTTGAAAGTGGAAGTATACAATTATCAGTTGTGCCTACTGATGCAAAGGAAATAGTGGAGTATGCAATACAAGCGAATAAAATTACGGCCGAACAAAAGAAAATTAAATTAAGAATTGAGGCTCAAGAATTTTTACTCAGTGTACTCGCAGATAGTGAAAAAACATCTTGGGTTCTTACCAATCTAATATCAAATGCCGTTCGCTACTCTCATGAGAATTCAATTATAGTGATAGGAGTTAAGCAAGATCAAGGTAAAATATTTTTTTCGGTAACTGACAATGGTCAAGGAATAGCGCCCCAATACATGAATAAAATTTTTGATCGCTATTTCCGAATACCTGGTACAAAAAAAGAAGGCACGGGTCTAGGATTAAATATTAGTAAGGAGTTTATTGAGGCACAAGGAGGAACAATAGAAGTAAAAAGTGAATTGGGCGTAGGCAGTACCTTTACAATACAATTAAATCAATTTCTTAACTGATTTATTTGTTACTTCACAAAAAGCGGACTCTCAAAGAAATTACCATTTGAATCAGCCCATACTTTTTTAGATTTCCCATCGGTATCCGTCAGTTCTAAAAAGTAATCGTTCGTATCTAAACTAATATTTTTCCAATAGCTAACAACAGGATATAAGCCGTAGTCGCTGCTATCAAAACCCATTTTTAATGTAGGTGGAATGCTCTCGTTCCAAGGTGTTTTTTTTAGCGTCTCCATATAAATACCCTCTTTACTATATAAACTAATGTGGTTCTCATAACCAAGATTATAAGAAGCTTGGAATCCATAATCTTTTAATTCCCATAGCAACTTGCAGTCTTTAGTGGCTGGTATTTGAGCAATAAGGTCGCTACTTAAAATTTTTACTTGAGAATCTTCCATAACTTTAGAAACTTTAACCGCTTTTGTTCCTTGAGCATATACAATAGGGTTAATTAATAATACCAGACTAACAATAAAATAAAAGCATTTCATACTGTTATGTATAAAAGAAGTGTGCCGTTGTGGCAAAGCCTACTAAGTAAAGAATGGAACCATTCTTTAAAATAAAGAGAGATTATTGTAGGGAATTTTCCACAGTATTTTAATACAGGACACATTATTCTTTTCATCACACTACATTTTTCAATGGCACAAGTATTTACTTCCTATAGATAATCAAATAACCAAAAACCATAAAAATGAAAAAAAATGTAACTGTTTTAACCCTATTGGCCTCATTGTTAAGTATACAAGCTTGTGAGCCGAAAAAAGAAAAAGCGTATAAGGAGGAGGTAGAGATTGCGCCACAAGTGGAAGTTGAAAAACCTGTATTAAGTGCTGCTGAAAAAAGAGTAGCGGTAGAAAAGATGAGAGTTGAAAGAGAAGAAAAAAGAAAGCTGGATTTGGAAGAACGTATCAAGAAATCAAGTACCTATACTGATGCCGCAGGTAAAATAATTTATTTGAAAGCCGAAGTAGGGCCCTCATTTATAGGTGGCGATGATGCAATGAATAAATACTTGAGTAAGAACATTATCTATCCTAAGCAAGCACAAGAAAATGGAGTTGAAGGAACAGTATTCGTAGATTTTGTTGTTTCAGAAAATGGTGCCGTACGCGAAGTTGTTTCAACTGATGCTGTGGGTGAAGATGTTGATCAAAGTTTGCGCGATGAAGCAATTCGTGTAGTTACTTCTATGCCTAAATGGAAACCAGGACGACAGCATGGTAAGCCTGTAGAAGTAGGCTTTAGTTTACCTATCTCCTTTAAATTAGAGTAAGTTGTTAAGTCTTATTTTTTTTAAATCCATTGACTAATTTCACGTTGCCCTCAAGATCTACTTTTCAGAATAAAATCAGGTTAGCAATTCTTTTGGGCTTTTATTTATATCAAACGTGAATGTTATAAAATATTTAACGGTGAGTATAAAAGTTATCTTTACACGTTAGTGAACTTTACACAAACAAAATAAATAATAAAAGGCATGAAAAATTCAACGAATATTATTTTGGGAATAGTGGGAGCTGCAACAGCGGGGGTGATTGTTGGCATGTTGATAGCGCCAGAAAAAGGGGAACAACTACGAACTAAGCTAAGAGAATCTGTAGTTGACATCGCCAAAAAAATTGGCGAATTGTTGGTGGAGGGAAAGGATCAATTTCAGTCATTGAAGTTATCTGCTTTGAATAGATCAGAAGTTAAAAATGGCGAAGCTAATGCTTTTGACAATGCTAAATCTTCTTCGTAGCTAAGCGATAAGTCGATAGCCTAAGAAGTAAAGCATATTATTAATTAGATATCTCATTAGAATCATGAGTAAAAAAAGCGGAAATTTATTTCCGCTTTTTTTTTAAGGCTGTAAACTGAACTGTGACTGCATGTTCAGCCATTTATTAGAATCTGCGCTTGAAGGCGAACTTGAGTCACACTTGGATGCCGATGAACGAAAAAAGGAAGCAACCGCAAGAACGGTAAGACCAGCAAAACCCTACAAACTTCTGAGTACCCTTGGAGATTAAACGAGCCGTGACCGGAATACCACTTTTGAGGAAGAGCTGGTCAAGAAGTGTGAGACTGTGCTGGCCGATACGTTTGAAACAAAAATCATAGCTTTTGAGTTATATTTTTCTTAATCTCATCCGTGCAATTTTATAAATTTACTGATAGTAAGGGGAGTTAGCCTTTTACCATTTAGCAAAAGTCTCTTAATCTATATCTCGTTTTGCTATTGTCAATCAGTATTTTTTCTACCACTTACCAAAAGTACAATCCCACCGAGTACCAGCAATCCGCCCACCACAGGAGGCCAATGAAAGAAATGATTCTTTTCTCTTTCGATTTTAAGCGGCCCCAGATCAACCACTTTTTCGGTTGTCACAAAATTAAAGCTAGTATATCCAATCAAAAGGATTCCTAACACTATAAAAGTTATACCTGCAGATTTTATTTTCATAATTATAGTTTTAAGCAGTTGGGTTTGGTAAAGTAATCACGCACAAAAACATGTTGTTGGTTTTCAGTCATTTTATCAGATTGCTCTGTTAGTATTTTATAGAAGCAAAGGGAGTGAAATTATTAAATAAAAAGTTCTGTTATTTTAGTGACGACTTCTTCCTCCGCCCCTAATGCCATGTTCAATCTACATTGCCCCAGGACTGTTGAGTTGCTCACATCCTTCCATTTGTATTACCTAAATGATGATACAGTTGAAATCTTTGACGAACGGCCAATCATGGGTTAAAAATTTCTTAGTCGCCACATAGCACATAGTATCTTCAAGTCTGTAGTTTAGATAGGTCTTCTTCCTTGAATAACTCTGAATAGAACTGCGATGATAGCAATCACTAATAGGATATGAATAATACCTCCTGAATTGTAACCCAAATATCCAATAGCCCAAATTATAACTAAAATAACCGCGATTGTATAAAGTAGATTTCCCATAATAAATTGTTGTGTGGTTGATATTGAAACAAAATTGAAGAATAACAAAATTTAATATGTTATTGGTGCGATTAAAGAAATTACATAAATCACAGGTTATTAAAAAAAATGCATCCCATTTTCACAAAGATGCATTTTCAAATTTAAAACCTATACCTAAAACCATATCTCTGATGAAGTGTGTGCTTCACATCATTTAATTGTGGTATATAAACCACAATTACTTCTTATTATTTGTTTAGCAAAGGTTAGGTATTTATTAATGCCAACTATTATAATTTTTTCAAACTTGTTACATATTTTACTGGTGAGTGGTACTAAAATAAATTTGAAGTTCTTTTAAGCGGACAATCTGGGAAGGTCTTGGGTTGATAAATGGTCTTACCTTTTTAACCAAATGAAAAGCATCATCGAAAGTTGTTCCAGCTTTTATAAGGTAAGCAATAGTCATGGTAGGTCCTCTTCCCAGACCTTGCCGGCAATGAATGTATACTTTACCTCTCTTTTTAATTTCATTATCTACAAACTCTGCTCCCGTTATTAAATCACGAAGAGAGGGTGGGGTGTTATCGTCCGTTGGCAAATGAAGATATTTAATGCCTTGATGAGCAGCGCCTCCATACACATCGTGAGTTCTCATGTTCACAATTGCAGTTACGCCTAAAGCCTTAAGTTTCTCCAAACCAATTAAATTATATTGGCTACCTAAAAATAAATCAGCTGTAATCTGGCTTCTTTTTAATGTTGGCAAGCCTTTCCAATAGCTGTGAATAGTGTCAAAAGCTTTTTGAAAAAAAATATTCTCAATACGGATTAAGCTCTTTATTTTAGCGAACATCATTCAAATATTTTCTTGAAGGAATTAAAATATTTAAGCTGTTAGGTATTATGATGATTTTAATAAGCCTTGCCTTCATTTCCCTATCATCCAGTATGAAGCTTTGATTTTTATTTAAGTCGATTAAAATTTCTTTACACTTCCATCTTTTTAACACATTCGATTCGGTTTGCAAGAGAGTGCTTCCTGCAATTCTCAGCATGGAAATAAAATCCGCATGATCAAGCAATATTACGTCAAACAAACCATCATCAATTTTAATATGAGGTAGCAGGGCATAATCGCTGATGCCAATACTTCCAATGTTTGTAACGGAGAGTGAAACGCCATTTTCATTAACTGACTGTCCATCGATTTGCATTTTATAAAGCACTGGCTTTACTTCAGATAAGGTATCTAACGCTGTAAAACCATAGGCTAATTGCCC
>JANXRR010000544.1 GCA_025356795.1 Bacteroidia bacterium | reverse complement strand
GTGCAGGAAACAATGTTAGCTCAAAAATCTATAATTCAACCACAACTCCAATTTTTGGATTAGCTATAAATTTCAAGAAGGAAAAATCTCGCACAATTAATTTTGGTGCTGAATTATTATGGAGGGATGCAGGGACGTACTCTTCTAACACGGTAAATCCGTCAACTTTATCAACTACCTCCATTGAAATTAGCGCAAAGTATTTGCATGGCAATTTCATGGCAAAATATTCATTCCTACGAAATTCGATTGTAATGCCCTACCTAAAAGCCGGTATTGGAGGGTCTTATCTTTTGAGTTTCAACGGAGTTTATAGATATAAGAGTTCGCCAGGACCAGAATTCATCGCTGACCCCATTCTAAATTTGAGTACTACGGGCTACAACTTTGTTGGCGGCCTTGGCTGTGCAACGAAACGCATCTATGGTGAAGTCAGATTTGACCAATCTTTGCACGGTACATCAAATGGTATAGTTGGCAATAACACAATCAGTTCATTCAGTCTAGTTGTTGGCTATCAGATAAATAAATAAAAGTCTTGTGCTAGGTCGAAACTTCCTCTGCCAAAAATGCTACTTGCTCTTTCCCTCTACCTTCAACTCTTTCAACGTCCAATATTTATTGCGATCCTTGGTTTTCTCACGTATGCCTCTTATCCTGCCAAACCAAATGCCTCCAGAATTATTAAGGTGCATTCTTACATAGGTGAGCACATCGGCAATGTATTGATCATTCTCTTTGGCAACGGACGCCATTGGCCCATTATATTCAATACCATCTACTGGCCCCGTAAGTCCGTTCAATAAAATTTTTACAGGCACTTCAACATCGCCCATCACACGGGGTGAGCCAACCAATGAAGGTGCCAATTGATGAATGCCTTTGCCATCTGCACCATGACAGGTAGAACAATATTCTTTAAATATCTTATACCCATGCACCACTTGAGCGGCAGCATCGCCACCGCTCAGTTTATATTTTTCCTTCAACTGCTGAATAACAGAAAATGAGGGGTTGAGATTTTCTGCTGCCGTTACTTTAATCACTTCGTTAGTGGGGTGCGAATCTAAAATTGATTTAACCAAAGGCTTCGAAGCGTCATTGATGATCCTGAACGAAAGAATGAGCTGCTGCAACACTTCAACATCAGAATCATTCGCAAGGGTTTTCATAGATTCAAATATTTCTCTATCATTTTGTTTTAAGTAATGATCGCTAATGCGGATTGCCCCCACGCGTACACGCGGGTCTATATCCGCGAAAGCTTTCTTCAATAAAGTTTTGTCAATAGCATCAAGCCCTTCAAGAGTCCACAACGCATGCAGCCGTTCAAGACCAAAATCTTTGTCTGAATTAAACAGTTTTGCAATCCACGACTCATTTCCTTCTACCATCTTAACTAATTCTGGCACCACCGACTTATCTCCTTTAAGGACAATCAGCTTTTGCGCTGTGTTTCTCCACCATCCATTCGGGTGACCGAGATAAGTTAACAGCTCTCTGGAGGTTTTATTGAGCAACTGCGGCTTTGAGTCTGGCTTCATATCTTCATGAACAACTCTATATATTCTTCCACGCCCAAAGAACTTGTCATAGCCCTTTGCCTTCACTACACCCCGCAGATAACTTCCTTCACCCACCCACGTACCTTCCTGAATAATGCCGCGATACATATCCACAATGTACAAGCATCCGTCAGGGCCAGTGGCAGCATTAACAGGTCTAAACAAAGGATCGGTAGAAGCCAAGAATTCTGTTTGATGATAAGGATTTTCCAATATAATTTTTCCATCTACATGATGCACCTTTGCTCGTCTTACCAATCTGCCCACAGGCTCCGGAATAAAAAGATCTCCATACGCTGGTGGCATTTTATCACCAAGAAAAATCTCTTGTCCAGCCACACCTGTAAAGCGATTGAGCGTGCTATCGCCAGCGCGTATTCTTCGCGGTCCACCTTGGGCATCTAACGTACCAACAATAGGCCAAGGCTCCATAAACGATTCATCCCATTTGCCTTCCATCTCCAAACTTCCATATACAGGGTGTTGCTGAAAACCCAACGCAGGAATTTCGGCCCCGGCACGTGAAAAGAATAACCTGCCTGTAGCATCTTGCGTAAGGCCCCACTGACCAACTGCAGGCTCAGGCAAAGTATCGCGCACAAATACATTGTTGGTAAACCGATAGCGAAATGTTTTATTGGTAACATACAACCAATTGTCCATGCTCCAGATCATGTTGGCATCTTGGTGTTCTAAGTTGCGATTGTCGCGTACAGTATCTTCTAGCAAAAGGATTTTTTCGTCTGCTTTGCCATCTCCATTTGTATCGCGATAAGAATATATATTTCTGTTGAATGTTTCACCTACAATAATTCGATCGTCCAGCGGAAGCATAATGCGTGGCAGCACCATGCTATCAATAAACACAGTACTCTTGTCCATCTTGCCATCCCCTGTAGTGTCTTCTAATATGGAGATCCTGCTCCATGGTTCATTCTCATTTCTTGCATCCACATTTTGCATGTAGGTCATCATTTGTGCTACATACATTTTTCCATTGCCATCCCACGCAATAGCCACGGGCTCATGGATCATCGGTTCACTGGCTACTAACTCCACACGATACCCTTTGGGTACGTAAATCCGTTGCAGGCTTTCTTCAGGTGTAAGGCTTTTTATTTCTGGGTTGGGATTGACTTTTGGCTTTTCATAAATCTCATCTCGGTATTTCTTTGGTTGACAAGAAAACAGGATAGCATTGATTGATAGCAGTAAGATGAATGCACTTGAGTATCTGATCATGGTTTCGATTTGAGTTAACAGTTATTGGTTAATCATTGATGAATATAAAAGTACGCTGGTTTATCCAATATACTTACTTCAAATCAAACATCAAACTTTCAATTGGCACTTCGTTCAAGAATGGCATTGGAAGCCTCTCGATAAAATCTGAATAAGGCCACAACAATTACTTATAACCGAATGTGATGATCGCGCGCAAAAACACGGATATTTTGCTTCAAATTTTTCAGCACCTCTGGTAGGGTGAGTTCAATGTCGCAAGGGCAATGTGTCGACAGTCAATTCGAAGCTCGTCCTGTTCCCACGACACCAAACGAAATTAAGAAACGGAAACTACAATGCAACACCGAACCAGCGCTATGTTTTTAGACATATTGTGTGTTGTTGCACGACTACCATTTTCGCGTTTTGCTCATGTATTCACCTTCGAATTCGTTCAAATTTCGGAGAATATTTCTTCTCAAATGATTGACTTCTTAGTTGTACAACAGCCACCATTGTTGTGAGGCGTAGGTCTATCCCAATCTTTTCTTTGGGTCTTGTCTAACGTCAAAGAGTGAAAGGATAATAATCTTGTCGTCCCTTACTCTATAAAGTATCCTTGTCTGCCCTCTAATTCTTCTCTGTCGACCTATGCCCCATAACGTGTTTAGCTTGTTGCTGGCGGGCAATTAAAACCTGCGCCCTGTCCAATGAGATAAAGATAAATAAAGAACTACAAGCTTCACTGACGCACAGACCCACCCACATGCAATAAGCTTTTATTATGTGCTGTAACTTCTTGTCCTTAGTCATGGCTAACAAGAGTCTCAATTTTTTTCTTAGTCCGTGAAAAATAAATCATGCGTTTCATAAAGTCCTTTTATCATAACCATTTCGCATTTATCTTATTCGTTGATTAAATTTTTTGATGTAACCTCCAAACGATTATTGTCTGGGTCAAGTGTTTCAAATTCATTGTATCCGTCTCCGGTTATTCTGGGTCCGCTAAGAATTTGAAAACCGTTAGATTGCAATTCCTTTGCTTTTGCATCAACTTCCTCTTTGCTATCCACACCAAACGCTACTTGCCGCAAATACATTGTTGGTGGCTGTGTGCCCTTGGAGTCCCCCTTATTCGTTGGTCTGTCAAGCTAGTCGAAATTAAAATGAATATTTGAGACCATTAAAAATTAAATAGAGAACAACAAGGTAAAGAAGTGTCCCGACCAAGAGAACAGTTACTCCTCTGAAAATTGAAATTGTCCATGTTTTGCCAAAAAACTCCTTCTGCATTTTAAGAAACATATACCAATAAGAAACTTGGATCAATATGTCCGAAAGATTGAAACCACTTATTGTTAATGAACCTATTTGTGTCGAAAGTAAAGTCATCACTATGGCAACAAATGCAAATTGTCCGCAAAAATATGTGTGTAAAATGAGAATTTCAGTATAGTTGAATTTGCTCTCTCTGTGGAATAGGTAGTTGGTCGCGGTTAAAAATGGGATGAGTCCCATTAGGTAAATGTTTGTCTTTAGTTTCATCAAATAGACCCATACATAATAAAAATCGGTTAAGGAGCCAGTACTAAAAATTGGGTTTGAATTTGAAATTGCATTCTCTATACTAAAATTCGAATCGGAAGTGGCCGTAAACGGTACAATGATTAAATAAATTGCTGTCCAGAAAATTAGGTATTTTAACGGGCTGTAATATTTTTTTGTCGCTCCATTAATGTAGTTCAGCACCATCATCCCTGGATGCCTCCAAAGTTCTCTAAATGTCAGTAGCAGTCCTCCTTCAATTTCGAACAAGTCTTCACGCAGTCCATGCCATAAATATGAGATGCTGAATCTTTTGAATGACCTCTGTCCGCAACTACTGCAATACTCGCCTTGAAATGTCTGCTTACAGTTTTTGCAGATATCAACTTGATTCATTTATTGAAGATTTGAGTGTCGGTTAGTCTTATTTAGTCTAATGTGTCCCGGCCACATTGCCACCAAC
>JANXRR010000522.1 GCA_025356795.1 Bacteroidia bacterium | reverse complement strand
TAAAATTATTATAGCAACAGGCTCAAAGCCAACACCACTTCCTTTTGCTCTCTTTGATAAGAAGAGAATTATTTCAAGTACGGAAGCCCTTGAATTAAAGGAAATACCAAAGCACATGATCATTGTAGGTGGAGGTGTGATTGGAATGGAATTGGGTTCTGTATATGCACGTATCGGTTCTAAGGTTTCTGTTGTTGAGTTTTTGGACAGCCTCATTCCAACCATGGACGGAACTATGGGTAAAGAACTTCAGAAGTCAACCAAGAAGCTCGGTATGGATTTTTATCTCGGCCATAAAGTGACTTCTGTTGTTAATACAGGTAAAGAAGTTGTATTAAAAGCAGAACCAAAGAATGGTGGTGCAGCCATCGAGTTGAAAGGTGATTATTGTTTGGTAAGTGTAGGCCGTAGACCATATACCGATGGGTTAGGATTAGATAAAGTTGGTATTGAGTTAGATCGGGGAAAAGTTGTTGTTGACGATCATCTGAAAACTAAGGTGGATAACATTTATGCCATTGGTGATGTGGTGCGTGGAGCCATGCTAGCGCACAAGGCCGAAGAAGAAGGAGTAATGGTTGCCGAACAGCTGGCGGGACAGAAACCACACATTAACTATTTGTTGATTCCCGGAGTTGTGTATACATGGCCAGAAGTGGCCAGTGTTGGTTATACTGAAGAGCAGTTGAAAGCCGATGGCAAAGCTTATAAGGTTGGCAACTTCCCGTACAAAGCGTTAGGTCGTGCGCGCGCAAGTATGGACTTGGATGGTTTAGTGAAAATATTGGCAGATAAGAATACTGATGAAATACTTGGTGTTCACATCATTGGTGCACGTGCCGCTGATATGATTGCTGCTGGTGTAGTTGCCATGGAATATAGAGCCTCTGCCGAAGATGTTGCCCGCATGAGTCACGCCCACCCAACCTATATGGAGGCGGTGAAAGAAGCGTGTTTAGCAGCTACTGCCAATAGACCTATTCATTTATAATCTTGAGAAATTGACTTTTAGCAATGTTGAAATAAGGCATGATCTCAACATAAGAGCGAGCGAGATTGGCCATAGAAAAGGATTTAGTTCTTGAGGTAAACCTATCCAAAAAAGCATTAAAATTCCTGTAATAATATTAACCAAAGTGAAATAAGGGATAACAAACCTCTTCAAACTTTTGCTTACAAGTGCAACAGCTCCAACTAAGTGTAAAGGAAACGCCCACAATAAATTAAAATTCCGTGCGGCATCATGATGATCCGTGAATGCCCAAAGCGATATCAATAAAATCCCAATCAAACCGCACATTCCAAAAAGAATAGCGTCAAGCCATTTACTTAGGTTCTTTCTTTTCCAATCGCGCCAGCTAATTAATGCTACAATTAAGAACAAAGTGCCAAACGCAATCCACGGGTGAACAAAAGTTGTTGTAGCCTCAGAAGGATTTGCACTGAAAACAATTTTTGTTACGGACGCTAAGGGCACAAAAGCCGAATCATTTTTAACTTTTGCTTTTGCCACAAATCGTTCAACATAATCTGGTAGAAACATGTATTCATAAGCTGACATCTTTCTGTCGATAGGTAAACCCAAGCAAATGTCTATTCCTAAATCGCCCCAAGGCAGGGTGTCGAGATACTCATCTGTTTTTTCCCGAAAGGAATGTTGTGGCTTTAATAAGGTGCTATCCCATCCTAAATCAGCACCAAGCTGTTCAGTAAGTACATCGCGAATTTTTGTTGCACAGTTGTTGTGGTAATAATCATAACGATAGGTTTGGTTTTCTGGCCGTGCATTCCAAATTAAAAAATCAAATACCTTTTGCTTTTGTGCTTGCGTAAGATTGAGTGTCTGCTCGTGAATGAAACGATTGTAAGAAATATAAGCGCCTTTAAAATCCTGGTAAGAATATACACCTAACTTGTAATACAAAAAGCCTTTAGCAAAATTCAAATAAAAGTTAGGTTGATTAAAATCGAAGACACCATAGTTGAAGGCATAGTCAATCTCATTAAGAGAGTCGTAAACGCGCAAGGCAGTGTGCCCAAATGCGGCATATAGTTCATTTTTATCAGGTCCAAGTGTAACTAATGAAATTTTTGCTGACGGTGACAGAATACTATTCTGAGCTGTGGAATAAAATGATATAAGCAGACAGACCAAGAAGATAAATTTGTTCATACTTTGTTGTTATAACTAATGCCTATTTTTACATCGGAAAGATAAAAACTTTCGCTTACCAAACGTTAATTTTTCGGGATTCTGTACATGAACCGCAACCTAAAAGACGGATTAAATTTTATTTCTAAACTGAATGCCAAGCGCGCTTTCAACGGCTTGCAGTTGGTGTCGAGTTATTATCAATCTAAACTTTTAGGCAAACCTTATCATAGCGGCATGCCCATGAGTATTTCCATTGAGCCAACTACTGCTTGTAATTTACGCTGCCCTGAGTGTCCAAGCGGACTTCGCTCTTTCACAAGGCCAACGGGAATGCTTAAGCAAGATTTGTTCACTTCCGTGATCGATCAACTTGCACCTACGCTTCCCTACTTAATTTTTTATTTTCAAGGCGAGCCTTATCTAAATACTTCTTTTTTGGATATGGTGAAGTATGCATCGGCCAAAGGTATTTATACAGCTACTTCAACTAATGGACATTACTTAACTGAACAGGCTGCGCGAGCCACCATTGATTCAGGTCTGGATCGATTGATTATTTCCATTGATGGCACTACGCAACAAACATATGAATCGTATCGAGTGGGCGGAAAGCTTGAGAAGGTGATTGAGGGCACAAAGAACATTGTGAGGCTAAAGAGTGAATTGAAATCAAAAACACCTCATATTATTTTTCAATTTTTGGTGGTGAAACAAAACGAGCATCAAATTGAAGAGGTAAGAAAATTAGCGCAAGAACTTGGCGTGGATGAAGTGGCCTTGAAGACTGCCCAGATTTATGATTATGAAAATGGATCAGAGTTTATTCCTTCCATTGACAAGTATTCGCGCTACAAGAAAAATGAAGACAATAGTTATTCGATAAAAAATAAATTACTTGATCATTGTTGGAAGATGTGGCATAGCTGCGTGATTACCTGGGATGGAAAAGTAGTGCCTTGCTGTTTTGATAAAGACGCACACTATGTACTTGGCGATCTATCCAAAAATACCTTTAAAGAAATTTGGCAAGGAGAAAAATACAATGATTTTCGTGCCACCTTATTGCGATCTAGAAGTGAAATAGAAATGTGTAAGAACTGCACCGAAGGCACGAAGGTGTGGGCCTAGATTCCTTTTTGTTTTAACTGCTCTTCGATTTTTTCAAAATCAACAGCACCGCATTTAGCACAGCCTGTTGCGCAGCCCGATTTTGTTCTAAAAGATTTGAAAATCATTCTTCCCACAAAGAAAAGGGCACCTGAAAAAAGAATTACAATAATTGCTTGCTGTAACATAGTTTAAAATTAACCAACTTATTTTCAAAACAAACAAAGACATTAATTCATTCGTTCGTATGCGGACGCTTAAATACGGATATGAACATTTGCAGCAATTTGAAAATCTGATTTCAACTTGGTTTGGAGGTTTTTATCTGTGGCATTGATATTGGAAACATCCATTAAACTAATACATCAATAATTCAATTATTTGAAGTTAAGACAGCATATGTTTAAAAATTACCTAATAACAGCCATCAGAAATCTAATGCGATCAAAAGGGAGCGCGGCCATTAATTTATTCGGACTTACGCTTGGAATTGCATCAAGCCTTATTCTTTTTTTGATCGTGAGGCACTTAGATAACTTCGATCGGTATCATTCAAATCATAAAAACATCTATCGGATTGCCACCGAGTTTGACGATAATAACAACGGGGGTAAAAGCTATACAGCAGGGATCCCCGCGGTTTTACCCGAAGCTTTCAAAACAGATTTTCCAGAAGCAAAGCAGGTA
>JANXRR010000483.1 GCA_025356795.1 Bacteroidia bacterium | reverse complement strand
TGCTGAAAATCTTCTGCTACTTTTTGACTTAATTGTACAATTAGATTTTCAAGATAATAAGAGCCTGATGTTGCATCGGCAATAGTTGAAAGATAACATTCTTCACGTAAGATGGAAGACACATTTCTAGCCACCCGGGCTTGCATGGAATTGGTTTTGTCATCAAGAATTGTTAAGCTATCACAACCTCCAAGAATAGCAGCCAGCGCTGCATACGTATTATAAAGCATGACGCTATGAGGTTCGTAGCTTGCAAATTTTTGATTCGATGAGATTCCATGGATAATTAAATACTCATCAAACGAAGGATTTATTTTTTTTGCAAATTGAGTCCACAACAAGCGCAATGTTTTAAACTTGGCGATTTCAATAAAAATATTCTTGTTAATAGAAAGCTGAAAAGCGATGGAGGCAAGTAAAATTGAATTGCTAATTGAGTTCTTAAGGCAACTCATGATTTTTTCCACCACTAGAAGTGCCGAACTTATTTCCTCTACCTGCGAATTTTGCTCCTTACAAATTATGCCAAGCGGTTTAAAATTTGGCCAAGGCAAAAAAAGAACTACTAAATCTTTCAAATCATCAGGAAATTCTCTCCAGTAAATTTCCCCGCTCACTGTATCAACCGGATAATTTTTTTTGTTAAAATGTTCCACAAAATCCCTTACCAAAGCGAAATGCTCTTTGTCTGCTATAAATGAGATGGAGCAATACTCCAGTTCTATTGCCTCAAGTAAGATTGATAGGGTAATATTTTTTTTTAGATCAAAAATAATTCCATCCGCCCCTGCGGCAAGAAATTGCAAAGCCAACTTATTAGCTTCGGCAGGATGCCTCACTTCAATCAAAGGTTTATTTAGCCATTTGCGTTTGCCTAGGTAAATATCGGCTGCATCATCAAGGGCTTTTGCTAGTGTAGAACTAGTGCTTTCATCGTAATATGGTTTTAGGATAATTCCTTTCTCCTCGCCACTCAGGGATTCAATTGTTTTTCCTGCCAGTTCAACATTGGCTGCTTCTTGCCAATCGTTCATGGAGGTATATGGAAAGGCAAACTTAATAGATTGATTAACGGAAGGTTGATTCATAAAAAAGTAAACTAAAACACCTGTTCAAATTGAGATTAAGTTCTCATTAAAACAATTTTTCTTTGCGATTTTGAGTACCCGTTTACGCAAAAAAAATCTAAATAATCAAGCCCTATTTTTGTTTTTTTGTTGATCATTTTTTTTACACCTTTGTCTCCCTTCTAAAATTACTAGGAGCAAACCTCACCACTTTAACTAATTAAATGGAAGTAAACGCTACTACTGTCTGGAATGACTGTCTCCACCTGATCCGCCAAAGCGTTGACGAACAAAATTATAACACTTGGTTTAGTCCCATTTCTCCCATGCGGGTGGAAGGAGAGGTGCTAACCATTCAAGTGCCCTCACAATTTTTTTATGAATGGTTGGAAGAGCACTACGTACCCGTGTTGAAACAAGCTATTCATTCTGTTTTAGGTAACGAAGCGCGATTAGAGTATTCTGTTATTGTTGACAGTGGGAATCAGCGCAACCCTCCGTTGTTGGTAAATTATCCGAATGGCGCGGGTATGAAACGCAGCAATGCTCAAATGCAAAATGGCAATGGCAACATTGAGGAATATTCGCCTTTTAGTTTTAAAGCACTCAATCCCCAAACTGTTAATTCGAGATTAAACCCTACTTACACGTTCGAGAATTTTGTGGAGGGCGATTGTAACCGTTTGGCACGATCTGCCGGTATAGCAGTTTCGAAAAAACCTGGAGTTACCTCCTTCAACCCGTTAATGTTGTATGGCGGAGTGGGTGTAGGTAAAACTCACTTGGTGCAAGCTATCGGAAACGAGATTAAGAGAAACCTTCCGGCAAAGATTGTCTTGTATGTAGATCAAAATGATTTTACCACTCAATTTTTGAATGCCTTGCAAAACCATAAGATGCAAGAGTTTCAAAACTTTTATCTACAAGTAGATTTGCTCATTCTTGACGATGTACAGTTTTTAGCAGGACGCGAAAAAACCCAAGAAATATTTTTCCATATTTTTAATCAATTGCATCAATCGGGTAAGCAAATTATTATGACCAGCGATTGCCCTCCGCGCGATTTGAAAGGGTTTCAGGAAAGATTGCTTTCTCGTTTCAAATGGGGCTTAACAGCTGATTTGCAAGAACCTGATTTTGAAACCAAACTTGCCATCATTCATAATAAGATGGAATCAGACGGCATTGAAATTCCTTCTGAGGTAGCAGAATATCTTGCGTTCAGCGTAGATACTAATCTGCGCGATATGGAAGGCGTTCTTAATTCGTTGATTTTCCATGCCACACTGCTAAAAAAGAAAATCGATCTTGAGTTGGCCAAAGAAGTGCTGCGTAACATTGTAAAAGAAATTCAGGCCGATGTGAGTGTTGATTTTATTCAGAAAATGGTTGCCGAGTATTTCAAAGTTGACATCGAATCACTTAAGGCTAAAGTAAAAAAGCGCGAAATCGTTATCCCAAGGCAATTGGCCATGTACTTTTGTAAACGCTATACTCAGCT
>JANXRR010000473.1 GCA_025356795.1 Bacteroidia bacterium | reverse complement strand
CTTCTGCATGTAAATCAAACTCTGTGGCTTCTATCACTTTTGCATTCACAAAATCGCCTATGCGTAAATAGTTCTTTGCGGCACTAATAATTACTTCATTATCAACTTCGGGAGAGTCAAATTCTGTGCGGCCTACAAAATTGCCTTTTTCTTTCCTATCTATCAATACCTTAAAAGTCTTTCCTATTTTCTGCTGATTTAATTCCAATGAAATGCCCTCTTGCAATTCCATGATAGTGGCAACTCTCTCCTGTTTAGTTTCTTCAGAAATATCATCCTGAAAAGAGTATGAGTGGGTATTCTCTTCGTGCGAATAAGGAAATACACCGAGCCTATCAAAGCGCGAGATTTCAATGAATTTCAGCATCTCATCAAAATGAGCTTCGGTTTCTCTAGGATGCCCTGCTATCATTGTTGTTCTAATGGCAATGCCTGACACTTTGGTGCGAATGGTATTCAATAATTCTTCTGTTTTTTCGCGTGTTATACCTCTTCGCATCCACTTTAGCATTTCAGTAGAGCCGTGTTGCAGCGGTATGTCAAGGTACTTACAAATATTGCCCCGCTCGTTCATCACATCTAACACATCCAAAGGAAAGCCTGAAGGAAAAGCATAGTGGAGCCTGATCCACTCTATACCTTCCACATCTGAAATCGCTTTCAATAAATCGGCAAGATTTTTTTTCTTATAGAGATCGAGACCATAATACGTTGAGTCTTGAGCAATGAGCAGTAATTCCTTAACTCCTTTTTTGGCGAGGTTCTTTGCTTCCAACACGAGTTCTTCCATAGGCCTGGAAATGTGTTTTCCTCGCATAAGCGGTATGGCACAGAAGGAACACGGCCTATCGCAGCCTTCTGAGATTTTTAAATAGGCAAAGTGGCTGGGGTTGGTAAGTATACGCTCGCCAACTAGTTCTTGCTTATAATTTGCATTTAGTTGCTTTAATAGCCGTGATAGATCGCGCGTGCCAAACCAAGCATCTACTTGCGGTATCTCCAGTTGTAGATCGGTTTTATAGCGCTCGCTCAAGCATCCGGTAACGTACACTTTTTCTACCAGGCCCTCTTCTTTGGCATCTACATAGCGCAAAATGGTATCGATGGATTCTTGCTTGGCGTTGTCAATAAACCCACATGTGTTTATTACCACAATGTTAGAATCATTCTTCTGCGATTCGTGCGAAACAGCTATTCCATTCCCTTTTAGTTGAGTGAGCAGCACCTCAGAATCGACCAGGTTTTTGGAGCAACCCAGTGTTACTATATTTACTTTTGTATTTTTTTGGCCTTTTGTTTTCAAGTTTTATTAGCAGATGAGGTGTAAAATTAACAAATCTTAAGGCACTTCATTCACTGTTGAATTGATATTGAGCCTGGCGATTGATCTTCTCTTTCCAAAAAAAAGCCGCGATAAATGAAAAATACATTTCAGGCAGATCGAATAGGGACATAGGCAACAACTATATTTGCCAATTAAAAATTCGCGGTGAAGTACATTTTGTTGCTTTTCTTGATAGTGATAATGGCCAGTTGCTTTAATAAGGGCGATTGCTTAAAAACCAATACCGATAAGGTTAGGATTATTTTTAAAAAGAAAGCCGATGGAAAGTCAGATACAATTACCCTAAACTCTGTAACGGCTCAAAATTTCACCACGCCACTTATTTCTAATGCTCAAGTTTTGAATATTTTTGATTTAAGGATTGATCCCAATCAAAGATTCACAAATTTCATTTTCGAGTATAAGTACACTAGGAATAAAAAAGATACTACCCGCAATGACACGCTTAAAATAACGTATCGCCCATTAGCAAGAGTGTCAGCCACAGATTGTGGAGCCTTTCTTTACTTCACTGATTTGAATTACGTTAAAACCGGTTTTGATTCCATTCGAATTGTAAACCCTCAACTTTTATCAGATGGCGCCATCACCAATATCCAGATTTTTCTCTAGTCTTCTAGCCTTATCACTGGCTACGAGTGTGAGCGTGTCGGGGCAAAAAGAAAAAAAAGCAGATCCTGCCGATACCCTTCAATACAAATACTTGCCCACGGGCTTAAGAATTGGAACTGATGTATTGAGTATTATAAAATCGCAGACAGACCCCACCTTTAAACTTTGGGAAGTAAATGCTGATTTGGATTTCAATCGCTATTATTTAGCTGTGGATTATGGTAGCTGGGCCAAGCAAATGACTATCGACAATGGAACAAAAATCAATAATGGCAGCTATGAAAATAATGGAAAGTATTTTCGCGTAGGAGGCGACATTAACTTTCTTTTGAAGGATCCAGACAAGAATATGTTTTTTCTCGGGTTTCGATTGGCCAACTCAACCTTCGATCATACACTAAACTATTCGATGAGATATAAAGGGCCTTACACTGCAGACACGGTGCTTTTGAAAAGTGCCACTGCCTCAGGTGTTACTGCAAGTTGGATGGAAGTTACCGCGGGCATTAGGGTAAAAATTGTTTCGGGTTTTTGGATGGGCTGTACTGCCCGCTTAAAACTATCGCCAAGCTACAAGAACAGCCCCAATCTTGTGCCTTACGATATCCCTGGCTATGGGCTTTACGAGCAACCTACTTATTGGGGTTTTAACTATCAGCTTTTTTGGAGATTTCCTGTTAGGAAGTTGAAGGCGAGGCCTGTCGCAAAGTCAAAGTAAAACCGGATCTTACATACTGAACAGCGAGTTCACAAACTCCATTTTATTAAATACCTGGAGGTCATCAATTTTTTCACCTACACCAATATACTTAACAGGTATTTTAAATTCATCTGAAATGCCTATCACAACACCGCCTTTGGCGGTTCCGTCCAGTTTGGTTATTGCCAAGCAAGTAACATCAGTAGCTTTCGTGAATTCACGCGCTTGTATTATTGCGTTTTGCCCAGTGCTTCCATCCAACACCAACAATATGTCGTGCGGTGCATTGGGTATTACCTTTTCAATGGTGCGCTTTATTTTTGTTAGCTCTTGCATTAGGTTCACTTTCGTGTGAAGCCGCCCTGCCGTATCGATAATAATAACATCAACCCCTTGCTTTACACCTTCTGTTACCGCTTCGAAAGCCACAGCCGATGGATCGGCATTCATGCCCTTAGAAACGACAGGAACCCCAACCCGCTCGCCCCAGATTTTTAATTGATCGACTGCTGCTGCGCGAAAAGTGTCAGCAGCACCCAGCAAAACAGTTTTGCCACGTTTTTTTAATTGAGAAGAAAGTTTTCCAATTGTGGTGGTTTTACCTACGCCATTTACACCCACCACCATAATTACGTACGGTTTTTTATCAGCGGGCGTCTCAAAATCAAGGTTTTCGGTTGTATTGCTTTCGGTTAAAAGCGCAGCTACTTCTTCGCGCAAAATTGAATCAAGCTCAGTCGTGCCTAAGTACTTATCTTTTGCCACCCGCTTTTGAATACGTTCAATTATCTTCAGTGTGGTATCAATGCCCACATCAGATGAAACTAATGCTTCTTCTAGTGTGTCAAGCACTTGATCATCAACGGTAGATTTTCCTATTACTGCCTTTCCAAGTTTGCTAAAAAAATTATCCTTGGTCTTTTCTAATCCCTTATCTAAGGACTCTTTTTTTTCTTTTGAAAATAAGCTGCCGAGAAAAGACATAAGGGTGAGAACATGAAAGGTGAGAAAATTAAAAAAGTCCCTTGAGGGGACTTCTCTAAAAACAAAAACTATTACTCTTATTTCTTGGCTAGCGTATCTTTCACCATATCCGTTGGAACAATTTCTTCCCGGAAGGTATAAGCACCAGTTTTTTCGGATTTTACAGCCATTATTACTTTGGCGTATGTTTTCCCGTCTGTTTTCTTAAGTGTAGCAACAACTTTCTTTGCCATGGTTATTTAATTTCTTTATGTAAAGTTACTTTTTTCAAAATAGGGTTGTATTTCTTCAATTCAATCCTTTCGGTGGTATTTTTTCTGTTTTTGGTGGTAATATACCTGCTCATGCCAGCTTTACCTGTAGCCCTATGCTCAGTGCATTCTAAAATCACC
>JANXRR010000452.1 GCA_025356795.1 Bacteroidia bacterium | reverse complement strand
CAAAAATACTTGAAGTGCCTCCTTTCCCGGACATGGAGGGGTCGGGAGTTTTTACCTCAATTACTATTCTGTAAATTGATCCAGCATCGCGATGAAAACGATCGAAGCTCCTTTCATCTTTCACATATAATATAATCAGCATTGCACTTGCCAGGCCGAGACTCAAGCCCAATACATTGATAGTCGAGTAGACTTTATTTCGGAGCAGATTTCTATGCCAGATTTTAAAGTAACTTTTAAACATAACGTAAGAGTTTTAAATTTTTAAACACGCTCTTCTTTTGTCGAGCCATTTTAAGAAAACCTAGTCCTTCCACACCAGATGGTCAATCTTTAAATCTGGCTCTAATGCCAGGAATCTAAGCATAACAGATTCTTCAGTAAATCGATAATGGTTTTCAGCGCAAGGTATTTAAACAAGAAGAAGATTGGTTTGTTCACCGCTCACAAAATTTTTTGTTCACAATATTCTTCTTATCAATCTAAACTAAAAGGACTTAGGGCTGTTTAATTCGCTAAACAATCTTATATAAATCATGAAAAAATTATTTATCGCTATGCTGGCATTCGGCGGGTCGTTTGCAGCGTTTAGTCAATCGAAAGATGTAGTAGATATTGCCATCGGTTCAGCCGATCACACGACGTTGGTAACAGCTGTAAAAGCTGCTGACTTAGTAACAACATTGAAAGGGAAAGGCCCGTTCACTGTATTTGCACCTACCAATGCCGCTTTCGCTAAGTTGCCGGCCGGTACAGTGGAAACACTTTTGAAACCTGAGAACAAAGCCAAGTTGGCGAAGATTTTGACGTATCACGTAGTAAGCGGAAACCTGGATGCAGCTTCGGTTATTGCCGCCATTAAAAAAGGCAACGGCAAAGCAGTATTGACAACCGTGAGCGGTGGAAAATTGACTGGGTCCCTGGACAATGGTAAAGTAAAACTAACTGACGAATCGGGTAATGCCGCCTATGTTACCACTGCCGATTTAAAGGGAAGCAACGGTGTTGTTCATGTAATTGACGCAGTGTTATTGCCTAAATAAGATAAAAATTAAGGAAACAGTTGGGGCCCCTGATTTATTTCAGCGGGCCTTTTTGCTTAGCCTGCTGGTTTCATAGGTAGAGAATCATTTAAATTCTATCTAACAAACATAACTCTTGTTGCAGTTAAGACCCATCCGGCGGCATTTTTGCCACTGATTGCACAGATTAATACAAATTGAGTTCATTATTGCTCATGAGTAAAACCCACAGACGCAGCAAGCTGCTAAACGTCGCTAAAACCGATGGTGAGCTTTCTCAGGCAAATAATGATTGAGCTTTCCAGATCGATCACGGTTCGCATAGCAGAACAGCGAAGCTGTCAATCTGTGGATTTTTATCATTCGTAAAAGTGCATTAATTACTTCCCTGCCCGTCCGGTCAGGCGGGCGTGAAAATCTGTGCAATCTGTGGCAAAGGTTTTTTTTGCTTAAGCCTGTTAGAAATATAGTTTTACCCAAACAGGGTCTTAGAATCTGTGGTCAATCCCCGCATGAGGTTTCAAATGAAAAATGGTTACAATCTCCATATCTGTCAAGACAGAACGGTTTTGATGTGGATGATAGGGCGGTCGAGTCAAATTTTAGATTTTGCCGCTTATCTTCTTCAACATCTTTGCGCCATTTTCATTCTTCGGGTTTAGCTCAATTGATTTCTCATACATCTTAGCTGCCTCTTCCTTATTGCCACTCTTTAACAGTACTTCTCCATAACTATCATAGGCATTCCAGCTTACGGGAAATAATTGTACCGTAGTTTTAAAAACTTCCAGCGCTTCAAGGATTTTTTCTTTCCCCATCAAATTATAACCAAGGTGGTTTAATTCACTTTCTTTTAAGTAGAAGTTGGCAGAGTCCTTCCGAAGCTTTTCCAACAAAAGGTTGGCCGCACTCACTCCACTACTCACCATCACCTTTCCATATTGTTTAGCAATGCTTTTATCAGGCAACCTGTTTGGGAAATCTTCTTCCTTCAGATTTCTATAATGGTGGGTGTACATTTTTGCAATTTTCCATTTGCCATCCACAGGTACCCACGTGCCAATGTACTCACCCCCTAATTCAAGTGTGTCGCCTGAGGGGATCTTTACAATTTGAATGTATGAACCAACTTGAGCAGCTGTATCGTGATGAAAATTGGTTGATTTAGTGGTTGACGCGTACTTAAAAATGGTAGCTCCTTGAAACGATTTCAGCAATTTCCGGATTGAGTCCTGACCTAAAACAGAGGTTTGGTTTTCGCCTGCCAGCTCTGCGTTATCCGTAAACAGATCGGAA
>JANXRR010000381.1 GCA_025356795.1 Bacteroidia bacterium | reverse complement strand
TTCAGCATAAGTCCAACATTCAAGGCATCACACCCGCATTCAATGCACGAGTGCACCAAGTAACCAAAAATTCACAAGCCGGTTTGCCTCCCTACACGCGCGGGCCGTATGCCACAATGTATACCGTTAGGCCGTGGACCATCAGGCAATATGCAGGTTTTTCAACTGCCCAAGAATCCAATGAATTTTACAGGAAAAATTTAGCTGCTGGCCAAAAAGGTTTATCCGTTGCTTTTGATTTAGCAACGCATCGTGGCTACGATTCGGATCACCCACGGGTAACTGGTGATATAGGGAAAGCAGGAGTGGCCATTGATTCTGTGCTTGACATGAAGATTTTGTTTGACCAAATACCCCTTCATACAATGTCGGTTTCTATGACTATGAATGGCGCTGTACTGCCCATTATGGCATTTTATATAATAGCAGCCGAAGAACAAGGAGTAAACCCTGATCAATTAAGCGGCACCATTCAAAATGACATTTTAAAAGAGTTCATGGTGCGCAATACGTATATCTATCCACCTGAACCATCCATGAAAATTGTAGCCGATATTTTTCACTATTGCTCCAAGCACATGCCAAAGTTCAACAGCATAAGTATAAGCGGGTATCACATGCATGAAGCGGGAGCGCCTGCTCATATAGAACTTGCCTATACATTAGCCGATGGCTTGGAATATATTCGCGCTGGGTTAAAAGCTGGCATAGCTATAGATGATTTTGCTCCGCGCCTTTCTTTCTTCTGGGGCATTGGAATGAATTTCTTTACAGAGATTGCCAAAATGCGGGCAGGCCGCTATTTGTGGTCTAAAATAGTAAACCAGTTTGATCCCAAAAACCCAAAGTCAATGGCACTGCGTGCGCATTGCCAAACTTCAGGTTGGAGCTTAACGCAACAAGATCCTTACAACAATGTAACTCGCACCTGCATTGAAGCGTTGGCTGCCGTACTTGGTGGAACTCAATCGCTGCACACAAATTCTCTTGACGAGGCCATTGCACTGCCTTCCGAATTTTCTTCGCGCATTGCCAGAAACACACAATTATACTTACAAAAGGAAACCGGTATTACTCATGTAGTAGACCCTCTTGGTGGTTCCCTTTATATAGAGACATTAACAGAAGAATTAATTGAAAAGGCGTGGACACTAATAGTTGAAGTTGAAGCCCTTGGTGGTATGACCAAAGCCATTGAAAGTGGTCTTCCTAAAATGAGAATAGAAGAGGCCGCTGCTCATAAACAAGCAGGGATAGAGGTTGGCAAAGAAATTATTGTTGGTGTTAACAAATATCAAACGGATGAAAAACCGGATTTTGAAACATTAGAAGTTGACAATACTTCTGTGCGAAACGAACAAATTGAACGCCTTCAAAAATTAAAACTGGAACGCAATAATCTTCAAGTCGAAGAATCTTTGATCACACTGAGCGAATGTGCAAAATCAGGTGAAGGAAATCTTCTTCAATTATCTATCGATGCTGCCAGAAAGCGCGCCACACTTGGAGAGATTTCTTTAGCTCTCGAAAAAGTTTTTGGTCGCTATACAGCAACTGTTAAATCTATTTCTGGTGTATATTCGGGAGCAATGAAAAACAGAAAAGAATTTGAAGAAGTGGTAAAACTATCCGATCAATTTGCAACTTGGGATGGCAGAAGACCACGCATTTTAATAGCCAAAATGGGGCAAGATGGCCATGATCGTGGGGCAAAGATTATTGCTACTAGTTTTGCCGATCTTGGTTTTGATGTAGACATCGGGCCATTATTTCAAACTCCCGAAGAAGTGGCCATGCAAGCAGCAGAAAATGATGTACATATAATTGGTGCCTCCAGCCTGGCGGGGGCTCATAAGATATTAGTTCCAGCGTTGGTTGCTGAACTTAAAAGAATCGGCCGGCCCGATATTCTTGTTGTAGCAGGTGGAGTAATCCCTGAAAAAGATTATGAATACTTGACTTCGAAAGGGATTGTGGGCATTTTTGGGCCTGGTACCCCTATAACAAAAGCAGCAAAATCAATCTTATTAAAATTACTCCCCCCCAATTTTAACGATTGACAAAGTCGCTGCCCGTAAACGGTTAAAAAAATTCTCATTTCTTTCGTAGCTTTAAAAGGGAAAGCTCATTCTTTAAAAGCCTTAACGATTTAACCCCATTTCTATCAAAAGACAAATACCATGAAAATATCTTTTATAATCCTACTTCTTCTATTTCTGCCTCCAACCCTTTTGGCTCAAACCAAATTCGATAAAACCCTAGAAACTATTGATGCGAGCTTTGAACAGGGAAACTATAAAAAAGGACTTAAGGCTTTAGAGAAATTCAAATTGGCAACAGATAAAAAACTTGGCCCTCAAAATCAATATACACCCATCTACTATTTACAGCTCGCGAAATTCAATCAAGCCTCTGGGTTTGTGGTTGATTTAGAAAATAGAATTCAAAATGCAATCGAGGCAAGTATTACTGTAAATCGAGAAAACAGTCAAGAACATGGTCTTCTCTTAATTCAAGTGGGTGAAATTTTTAATCAAAACGGATCATTTCGCTTAGCAAAAGAAACACTTAACACGGCAAAAAAAGTACTTGAAGCCGGATCGTTTTTCAAGGAAGGAATAAAATCAAAATGGAATATAGCCTTTGCTGAAACACTGGCGGGCCAAGGTTTTTTTAATGAGTCTATTGACCTTTTTAAAGAAAGCGAACCTTATTTTAGTAAAAGAACAATTAAGCAAGAGAGCTATGTTGACGATAAGGGAAATTTGAGCAGCCGCAAAGTGCCATCAAAAGATTTGGCGATTAGAAATAATGAATATGCGAGGTTGCTCACTCAACTTGCAAAAACATACGGTGACCAGGGGAATTTAAAGAGTGCCGATTCAGTTTTTGTTTACGCCTCTCAATGGATTGATCGCAACCTAGGAAAGACTAGCTTGGCCTATGTGAAAAATCAAATTTACAACGCTGCAGTATTAGTAGAAAATGGAAATGAAGAACTTCCACGCGACCTTAGCTACATTCGCTTATTAGGCTTTATGAAAGCCAACCATCAACCATCACACGTGGTAGCTATTCAATTATATGAAGACTATCTCAAGCTTCTGCTGGACGAGGGTGGAGCACCCTATTTTAACTTGAAAGCAGAGTATGAAAAAATGATTAACAACAATTTTGGAAAGGCAAGTATTTACCGAATAAGACTTAAGGCCGTTGAATACGATTCTAAACTTGACCGAGATAAAACTAAAAATCTTGAAAACGATGCAAACAATTTACTGTCGCAAGCAGCCATATTACCTAAAGACAATATTACGAGAGTAGATGTAATTGAGTTTTTAACTACCCTCGCCATTACTAAGAAAAATTATATAAATGCGGAAGACTACCTCAAGAGTATAATTTCTATAAAAACAAACCTCTTTGGCGATGCAACTCCCGAAGTTCATCTGGCCAAACTCAAGCTTGCCAATTTTTATGTTAACTACACAAATAAAATAACCGAAGCCTCGAAGATTTATGCCGAAAGCTATCCCATTGTTGCAAACGAAATTGGGGCTTGGCATAAAGATCACCTCAATATCCTAAATCAACTTGCCTCGTTGTATGAAATTACCGATAAATTTAAAGAGGCCACTGCAACGTTAGATAAAGCCTCCGATGTTGCCCGATCAAAATATAGCGATACCGACTATCAATATGGTATTGAATTAACAAATATAACGAAGCTTCAAATCAAATTAGGCTTGTACGAAAAAGCTGAAAAAAACTTAGATCAATCTTTAAAGATTCTTGAAGAGTTTAGAACAGATTATGACCGAAAAATTTTTCTTATTAACGCTATTGAAACACAAGCTATCCTTTTTGGAATAAAAGGAATGTTTGACGAAGCTGAAGATGCCTTAGATCGTTCTGCAAGAATTATTGTCAGGTCAGATAGATTGTCAAGTATCGATGAGTTAACAACAGCCAAAGAATTATCAAGCTTATATATTCAATTAGGGCAATATGGCGAAACTGAAGATCTTCTAGTAGATCTCATAAAAGAATACGAGAAACTTTATGGCACTTCAACTCTTCGGCTTATCGAACCACTTGTAAATATGGGCAAGCTTCAATTACTTAAAGGTGATTATACCGAAGCTGAAAAGATTGCTGTTAGGGCCAATCAACTCGCGATAGGTATTTACGGAGAAATCAGTACTAAAACATCGCCCACTCAGAAACTACTTAGTGAAATTGATTATGCTATTGGTGATTATGATAATGCACAGGATAATATTATAAAGGCACTCTCTAGTCAGGAGAAACAATTTGGCCGTCAACACATCGAAGTGGCTAAATCGCTCGCTCAATTGGCTTTAATTAAATTTAATAAAGGCGATAATCAAGATGTTGAAAAGCTAATAATTGAGGCTCGTGATATTATTGGTAAGAAACTGGGCACAGACAATCCGCAATATGCCGAGGTTCTTAAAAATGTAGCCACAATTTATATAGCCAGCAAAAATTATAATCAGGCGTTCAGTTCTCTTACACAAGCAGAACTAATTTGGAAGAGTAGAACCGGAGCCAAAAATAATATTAATACGGCAGCCATTTATACCCTTACTGGAGACGTTTATTATCAAATAAAAAACTATAAAAAAGCTGAAGAATTTTACTTTAAAGCAAAAGACTTATATGAGAATTTTTTTAGTAAAACACATCCAGAATATGTGAAAATACTCTCTAAGCAAGCGAGAGTTTATTATATGAGTAAAGATTACAAAGCAGCAAAGAAAAATATTGAGGAAGCCCTAAACAACTACGAAAATTTTATCAAAAAATATTTCCCCGCTCTGAGTGAACGCGAAAAAGCAAAATATTGGAATACAATAAAGAATGATTTTGAGTTTTATAATACATTGGCCTTTAGTGCGCTTGAAGATTTCAGAGATGTAAATGCTAAAGTTTATAATTATCAACTATTGACCAAAGCCTTGTTGCTGAGCTCATCTATTAAAATAAAAGAGAGAATTCTTAATAGTACAGACGAAGGCCTTAAA
>JANXRR010000280.1 GCA_025356795.1 Bacteroidia bacterium | reverse complement strand
TTAAATTTTGCACCACCGCCAGCTTTAACGTCACCGCAAAGTCTTTCCATATCCGATTTACAGGAATGAGCATTAGTGGCTCTATCAGCAGCAAGCGTAAGTCCTGACACAAGAAAGCTTAAGAGTCCTGCCATTACCATTAGTTTTTTCATAGATTCGTTCTCCTTGCCGCTTTAGTCGCGTTGAGAAGTGGTAAGGTTACAAACTAAGGATATCGACAGCTTGAATATAATAGCGAGGAGAAATGTATAAGATCTAATAAGTGAGGCTTCTTACTTTTAATTTATGAGCTTACGTACTTTGCCCATGGTTTTGCAGTATCTGTTTGGGTGCTGTAATTGGTCGTATCTGTCGTTGCAGAATCGTTAGAGGCTGTTTCAGGAGCAGCTTTGTGCTTGTGATGGTGGTGCCCGTGGTGTGCATGTGTTTTCTGAGGTGCCTGGCTTGAAGCGACCGTTCCGCTCCCGTTTGTCGTGTTTGTCCCATTTTGTGATGTGACACCTGGAGAAGCATTAGATGTAGTTGCGGTAGTGGAAGTCGTGTCTGGTAAAACGGGCTGTTGGTAACTATTACTGGAAACACTTGCGATGGCCATAAAATCTCCTCTTAATAAGATTCTCGTTGGCGCTCATGCCTTCAGTTGCTTGATACGAATAATAATTTATGAATGCTTCTTAGGGCGTCTTTATAAATTGCAATGATCGAGACATTGAGAGTTGAGGCAGTAAGTTTTCTTCTGAATCATAACCTCAAAACGCAAACGGCCATAAATACCATTTCATAGAACCGTTGACCTTCATTCTGCTGTAACATAGCGTTGAAAATGAAAAGGAGGGACTCGTGAAAAAAATAAGATTGATTTTAGTTGGTTTTGTGGTTGTCAGTTTTTATTTGATTAGTGCAAGGTCTGTACTTGCAGACTCTTCTCGAACATTTGGATGCCCGTCACAAGTAGTTGTAGGGCCAAAGAAATTACCATCCGATGGAATGTGGCATGAACAGAATCTATTGTTAACGGTAGTGGGTGCTAACGTTTTTAAGAATAAATCTGAAGAACCAACTCTTTATTGTGAATATGGGGCTAAAGGAACCCGTGGAGGAGAGGCTTATTTGATGCTAACAGTTCCTCAAGATACCCCTCATTGTACATCGTATTTTAATATGGCTGATCAAGGATCTAACAGTTCAGCGGGATTTCATTGTAATCCTTGAAGAGATCATCTTCGATAAAAAACACCATTACCTTTGATTCACGCCAACGTCTCCATTACCTCCACCACTATGCTTGAATTACCACCGCCTCATAACCCCACCCAATACCACTCGATTATGGCTCAAATACTTCTTCAGCATCTTCTTTATCGTTGCAGGCATATTACACTTCCTAAAGACCAGCTTTTATCTCAAGATTATGCCGCCTTATTTGCCGTACCCTTTGGAGCTTGTTTACTTGAGTGGTGTTGCTGAAATAGGATTGGGAGCGCTTCTACTTGTACCATCATTATCTCGTTTGGCAGGATATGGGCTTATACTTTTATTAATCGCTGTATTCCCTGCAAATTTAAACATGGCGATGAATTCGGATTTATTTCCAGGATTACCGACGTGGTGGTGTTGGGGGAGATTACCGTTGCAGGTGATTTTGGGTGTGGGTGTTTGGTGGAGTTCGAAGCCTAATCATGCTGCCTTAAATAATTTTAGATAGGTATGTTTGATATCTCTTGCATCGTACTTTGAGTTACTTATCCCATGAAGTCCATGCTGGCAGGAGCTTTTGGTAAGCGTCGTCGTCGTTGGGAAACCGAATGACCGTATCATGGCTAATGTGTCCATAAGGTTTCGATGATTCATGAAGGCTTTCGTTTATATCTGATGGCTTTTCAATGATAACGTCAATGGAAGCCTTTGCGCCATAAGCTGCCGCAAGAATTGAACAAAACATGGGATCAGTGGCATCTATAGCAGAAGAAAGAAATCCAGAAAATTGAAAATTATCTTTTTGAAAATTAACGATGCATGGGTATGCCATACTAACAATAGTGGCATTTTGGCATATTCTATTCTTCGTTGTTTTATCCATTTTACAGGCTTCTTCTAAACTTGCAGAAGCGGTGTTGGCTTGGAGCAGATGATTATGAGCTCCAATCATTCCCATCATATTCATGCTGCCAGCGTAAGCCTTGATTCCACCAGCTCCAACTATAAAAAGAATGGCCAAAATAACTTTTGCAGTCTTATTTTTAGATACATTTAGCATACGGGCTCCTTATGATATTCGTGACAGCAATTAGTCGCGATCAATTTGATTAATGCACTATGAATGCCAAAAAAAATAGATTTAGCCGTTTTAAAAGGAGCAGTTTCAGCTATTTGATTTTACTCAATTATTTTAAACTTTTAATTTGAATCAGTGCTCTTTAAAGATGAGAATGATATCATTATGAGAGATGTTTTGGCACATAAAGTGAGGATAAAATGCATCAGATTGACTTGGTACTTTATGCTGATCAATCGCAATGGTTAAAGACCTCTCTATAGAAATATGGGCAGCCCTTAACGACTTATGTAAGGCATGAATCTGACTTTGCTACACTCGAAATAAAGAAAAAG
>JANXRR010000207.1 GCA_025356795.1 Bacteroidia bacterium | reverse complement strand
TTTAATGTTTCAGCATCTACTTCCATCTCTATGGCTTTGTTGTAGTCATCCAATGCTCCTTTAAAATCTTCTAAAGCAGATTTTGCTAATGCTCTGTTTTCGTATTTAACTGCGTCTTTTGGATCAAGTAAAATGGCTTGATTGTAGTCCAAAATGGCATCTTTATAATTGCCTGTATTGTACCTGGCTACGCCTCTGTGGTTAAGTAAACTGGCATCGGCTTTATCAAGTTCTATGGCTTTTGAGTAATCGTCTATAGCACTAATGAACTCCCCCAGTTCTGCTTTTATCACGCCTCTATTAAAATACTTATCAGCAGAGGGCGAGCCCAACTCAAGCACCTTCGAGAAATCAAAATAGGCACCTTGGAGGTCTTCTAAATTATACTTTGCAAAACCTCGATTAGTATACGCTTCTGAATATTTCGGGTTGTAACGAATCGCCTTATCAAGATCCGTGATGGCGCTCTCCTCATCGCCTAAACTAATCTTCGCTTCCGCGCGAAAGTTGAGTGCCTCGGCTTGAGTGGAATCAACCGCTAACGCATAGTTGAAATCGCCTATGGCTTCATAAAAATCTTTCAAAGCCATTTTAGCTCTACCTCTTAACACATACGCCTCTTTGTTTTTTTCGGTGGGTTCAAGAAATTTATTCAAAGTGGATTTAGTTGCAGCAAAATCGCTAGCGCTAAACTTTTTCCTAGCTTGTTCAAGCAAATCGGTTTGTGCTTTTAAGGATACTGAACTAACAAGGATACTGAATAGAATAAATGGGCGCATGTATTTTTGGTTGATGATGCAAGGTAACAAGATTAATGTTTGAGAGAACTTGCCATTCATCATCTTTTTAAAACCTTGTTTAACCATAAATCGTAAATTAATTCACTTTACTTACTGATATGAAAACTTTACTTACATTTTTTTTAGCGGCTTTTTGCTTTTTGGTTCATGCTCAAGAAAAACCATTGGACTTAAAAATGGATTTTGAGGAATATGAGCCACCCTCAACATTGGTGGTAGATGAACATCATTTAACAAAATCTAAATTTCCGTTCATTGATATTCATAATCATCAGGGCAACATGAACTCCTCTGATTTCAAAGATCTCATTACCGCTATGGATAAACTGAATATGGCAGTCATGAATAATCTAAGTGGAAGAGGTTTTGGCGCAGGCCCTGATCATTTGGAAAAATCGCTACTAAATATTAAAGAACGTTATCCAAACAGGTTTATACTTTTCACTAATGTTGATTTTAACGGAATGGATGATACAGATTGGACAACACGCACTGTAAAGCAATTGGAAACAGATGTAAAGTTAGGTGCAAAAGGGTTAAAGATTTATAAAACACTTGGCATGTTTGCTAAAGACAAAAAGGGAAACCGTATTTCAATAGATGATCCTCGCATCGATCCTGTGTGGGCTAAATGTGGTGAGTTGGGCATTCCGGTATTGATCCATGCCGCAGACCCCAAACAATTTTGGCAACCCATTGATAAAAATAATGAGCGTTGGTTAGAACTAAAATTGCATCCGGGCAGACGCCACGATAAGGACTCGGTAAAGTGGGCCACCATCATTGCCGAACAGCACAACATTTTTAAGAAACATCCAAAGACAAAATTTATCAATGCTCATTTGGGTTGGTATGGAAGTGATTTAAAGAAATTAGGATTATTGATGGATCAGTTCTCCAATATGTATACCGAAATTGGTGCTGTTATTGCCGAGTTGGGTAGGCAGCCACGAGCTGCAAAAGTATTTTTAACTAAGTACCAAGACCGTGTGCTGTTTGGTAAAGATAGCTGGGTGCCCGAAGAATATGAAACCTATTTTAGAGTATTGGAAACAGAAGATGAGTACTTCCCCTATCATAAACGCTACCATGCCTTTTGGAAAATGTACGGTATTGGTTTGCCCGATGATGTATTGAGAAAGATTTATTACAAGAACGCTATGAACTTAATACCAGGAATGGATAAGAATTTGTTTCCTAAGTAATGATAAGCCTTTGAATTGGTTATTTCCATCTTGATTTGGGATAGATATATGCTTTTGTGTAT
>JANXRR010000204.1 GCA_025356795.1 Bacteroidia bacterium | reverse complement strand
GAATCATAATTGGGTCGCTTGCTGCCTTTTTATTGGGGCAGTTGGTGGATGTATTTGTGTTTCATAAAATGCGCAAACTCACAGGCAACAAAATGCTTTGGTTAAGGGCTACGGGTTCAACGTTGGTATCACAATTCATTGATAGTTTTGTAGTGCTATTTATCGCCTTCTATGGCACCTTTAGCAACACACAGATAGCTGCTATTGGATTTACAAATTACATTTACAAATTTGTAGTCGCTATTTTATTAACTCCTCTTATCTATTTGGGGCACTATAGTATAAATCAATATCTAGGAAAAGAAACAGCCGAAAGAATTGCAGAGGAATCGGCTAACGAGAGCAATTCATTTTTGTAAACGAAGTACATTATCGAGAATAATTGCTGTAGCTATTGCTGCATTTAAAGACTCAGCCTTTCCATATCTTGGAATAGTAATCCTTTCAGTTATTTGTGTTTCTACCAACGCAGAAATACCATGGGCCTCGTTTCCAATAACAATTATACCTCCTTTTTCAACAGGCTTGGTATGAACATCGTTCCCATCCAAAAATGCCCCGTAAACGGGTCTCTTTGATTCAGATAAAAAAGAAAATAAATCTGTGTAGTACACGTTCATGCGGGTAAATGATCCCATAGAAGCAGTGATTACTTTTGGATTGTAAAAATCAGCCGTTTGTTCGGACGCAATAATACTTCTTATCCCATACCAATCGGCAGTGCGAATGATTGTTCCTAAATTACCCGGATCGCGAATATCATCAAGGGCAAGCAGTAGCTTGTTATCCATAGCCGGCTTTCTAGTTGGCTTCATTTTAGCTATAGCTATAGCAGCTTCGTTAGTTTGAAAGGAACCAATGGAAGCCAATTCACTTTCAGTACATTCTATTACTTCAATTGTACCCAATGGCAACTGCAGCTCCTTCTCCAGGAAATTGGCTACGCCCACAACGGCTAGTATCTGAAAATCAGATTGAATTATTTCTTTTACACTTTTTGCTCCTTCTATCAGAAAGCATTGCTCCTCGTTTCGGTATTTCTTTACTTGCAAAGATTTAATGTATTTGAGTTTTGCTTTCGAGATCATATCTACTATTAAAAATTAAAGGTAAATATATTTTCTGCCTCTTGGCAGTGGCTTGGTTATTATCTAGCTGCTTAGGCACTCATTATCTTAAGGGGAATGAGAAGCTTTTGTATCGGCAATCCATCAAGGCCCCTAAAGGATTTTCTACCGAACCGCTAAAAGAACAATATGTGCAGAAGACCAACCGGAAAATTTTCATTGTACCTGTAAATTGGCTAGTGTGGATGTACTATTGGGGAGAGCGAAATTATCATAGGGAACAATATATAACTGAACGTGATTCTCTCGAAAAGAAATACAACAAGAAAATAGAACAAGCCAAAACAAGTACCAAAAAAGCCAACCTTCAATTTCGCAAGCAAAAAAAATATGATGCTCTTACTAAGAAGATTGAATTTGGAAATAAGCGAATGCAGTGGGGTGAAAAGGTTTCTGTCTTTGACTCGGTTAATGTTCTTGCTACAGTAAATAAATTCAATACCTATCTTCACAACCAGGGATATTTTTTAGCGAAAACAACATTTAAGGTAAAAGAAGAAAAGAAGATTGCCTCAGTAATTTACTCTATCCAACCTGGGCCAGCTTATTTTTACGATACGCTGATCTATAAAATTCCAGATTCAATAGTTGCTAAATTATTAATGGCAGACACAGTCTATAGCTTAATAAAAAACCACCAGCAATTTGATCAAGATAAGTTAATCAAAGAAAGAGAAAGGATTGATTTGTTTCTAAAAGACAATGGTTTTTATGATTTCAGCAGGCAATACGTAGATTTCGACATCGACACAATATTTAGATCAACGCATAAAATTGCTATCCGCATTGAAATAAAGATGCCCAGCAAGAGAAATTATCACAAGCAGTTCAAAATTGATTCGGTTTCTTTCACTACCGATGCAGGAACTAATGGTGGAGGCAATAAAAGATTATCGAAGGTGTATCGCAACGTGACCTTTAATTTTTATAAGGATATTTATAGTAAGAAAATTTTAGGCCAACGTATTTTTATTTACAAGGACAGCCTTTACAACCGAACCAATACCATAAGCACGCAAAGGCTTCTTGCCAATCTTGATAATTTTAAATTCGTAAACATCAATTACGATACAACGGGCAATCGAGTGATTGCGAATATATTTTCTAGCCCACTTGACAGGTACTCTTGGACGAATGAAGCTGGAGTAACGGTAACGCAAGGCTTTCCTGGTCCTTACTATAATCTCAATTTTAAGAAGCGGAATTTCTTTGGTGGCTTGGAGAGCTTTGATATTAATGGGCGCTATGGTTTTGAAGGGGTTGCATCAGCTACTCAATCGGGCAATTTTTATAAAAGCACAGAAGCAAGTATAAATGGAAGCCTTACTTTTCCGCAATTTCTTTTTCCATTCAAAGAAGAAACAGGTTTTCGTTTAGGAAGGTATAATCCAAAAACAAGGTTGCAAGCAGGCTATACTTACACCGATCGCCCAGAATATCAACGGTCCATAACAACTATATCCAATACCTACACATGGCAAAACAAAAAGACGATACAATATTCATTAACCTTGACAAGTCTAAGTATTATCCGATCTCATATTGGTTCTGATGCCTTTCAAAACACACTTGATGCA
>JANXRR010000169.1 GCA_025356795.1 Bacteroidia bacterium | reverse complement strand
CCTGAGAATTGCTTATAAACGACCGCATAATTTTCTCCATATTTCTTTAGTACATGCCTCTGAATAGTATCCTCAGAGCACTGCATGGCGCCGGCTATTTCATATAGTCGGCACTGAATAGAACAAAGATACTCGAACAGTTTCCAATTCGTTTCTTTGATTGGTCTACCTTTTACTTTTTGCGGTTTTGGCTCATCTCTTTTTGACATAACTGTATTTGAGTATAGCACACCATATCAATACAAGCTAAAATGCATGTTGGCATAAGGTCTAGTTTTGGTTTTGGCAAAATTTAAACTATAAATAATTAGCCTAGTAAACTTAATAAAAACAAATAGCATTGCTGCGCGTCCATATTTAGTCTTAAAATGAATTCATGATTGCTCTGCTTATTTCTTTAGCAATGGCTGCCACCCTACAAAATGTAGGTTTGAGGAATGAGGGCTGTCGTGTGGCTTGTATCCGATCAGGGTTTGATGGTGGTCAAGCCAAAGGTAAGGGTTGTATGTGTCTAACGTTTACTGATGATTATGATTTATTTGTTCACAATAGAATCAATCTTGGAGTGCTGGATGTTAGACATACCATGAAGAACGAAACGATCAAAGTGGATTTGGATTACTAAATCTTATGATATCCATACTCTAATGATATCTTATGATATCAACTAGAAGTTATTGGATTAGCCTCTCTCAATGATATGCACCAAGTTGTTCAGGCTTGATGAATAATGGGCCATCTGCAGATTCCCATTTCATATCATTCAAAGAGGTTGACTAGCATCGTTTCCATTTCAGATTTGGTCAACCAACAAACGCTGCATGATCTGGGTTTTTTTGGCGGTGATCCCAGCCACACGATACCTTCATGGTTATTTTTCCGCCTACTAACTAAATACCAACCCAATATCGTGTGCGCAAGACTTTAATTCAACATTCAATCCAACACCCTCAATGAAGTACTTTCTGAGTGTCTCTCTTGAGCCGATGTCGAAGCTGAGTAATAGTTTTGTGATTGTAGAATTGATGATCTTAAGATCGTTTTGATCATTTCTACCAGCCTTACACGAGCGAAGCATTACCATTTGACCACTAAGAAGGTTTAGACGTTCAAGCTTGGTGAAGTTTTCTTCTAGTTTTTTACCGACAGATTCACATTGTTTGCAGATCATTTCGTCCCCAAAGCAGCAAGGTCTTTAGATTGAAAAAGAATATCGAAGTTGACCTTGAACTTATTGCCGACTGTGATTCCATCAGTTGAAAGAAGCATCTGCCTGGTCCTAAAAGACTTCATAAGCTTCGCGACTGAAAAGAATACTACTTTGTGATCCATTTCATAATTCACTAAGTAACCAGCCATCGTGTTATGAATCGTAGCAAACTTATGCAACTCCTGGATTTGGTGATCTTTTATTTTGTCACTGCCGAAGTGTTTTTGGTTTGTTGTCTTGGCATCACAAAAAATGTGACCAGATTGTAAAGGTGAGATGTTTTTTGAGAATACGAAATCAAATGGTGATTTCACTCGGACAATTTTCTTGCCGATCTGACGACAGCCATCTGGTATGCGGAGCGAACTCCAACCAGACCTTGAGGCAGCGTTCATGATGTAACCCTCAAACTCTTTGCCAGTGTTACGCATTTAGTTCCTTGTGTGGACAGGCTTCGTGCATAACATTAAATTCAACCCCACCGCTTGCAACCTTGATGTAATTCTTCACTTGTGCAAGATCCTTCTCCTCCATTGATACAAAAAAAGGACTGATGATCGTACAAAGAAAATCCACGTTCGCCTGGTTCTGTGCCTTTAAATGATTGTTTGGAGCTGCTTGTTTTAATTTTTTTGCAATCTCAGCAATCCCTTGTCCAACCATAATTGACATTGAGATCATCTGTTCACGATTGAATACTTTAGTTAAGTGACTTTTAATTTCAATGTCTTCAGCTTCACACTTGGGGCAACTCATCTTGTATCTCCTCTATATGGTCTTGCACTTGAGATAAAGTTTCATACATCATCTCTTTGTATGCCTCAGCTTTGATAAGATTCTTCTGAGACATTGCTGCAAGCTTTGTGTTTTGTCTTTGAAGACCATTAATCATGGTCATTAAAGATTCAACCCTCATCTCAAGACCTTCAACAGTCTCCATCAATTGTTCTTTACTCATCTGATCTAATGTAATAGCTTGTTTTACTTCACTCATGGTGCACCCCGTTTCATTTTTAAGATTATATCTTGTCTGTTTGCTTGAATCAACCACCGCTTTGCGGTTGGATTTTTATCACAGAATTTTCTCCAACCTTCTTTATGAACTTGAATGTGATGTGTTCGGCAGAGCGGCATAAGATTCTTGGCCTCATCAGCACCTCCAGCCTTTCTTGTCGTCACATGGTGTGGATCTGTGGGAGTATTTTGGTCCCCTGGCTTGCAACAAATACAAGGAATTGTTTTTACGAACTCAAAAAGATCTTGGTCAATTTTACGTTTCGGTTTCATTTTTTATCTCATGGTGAAATTTTAAGATGTCTAACTTCATTCTCATTGAAGAAATTATTTGCTTCGCACTGCAAATTATTTAACTTTTTCAATCATACCCCTCAAGCTTCTGAATAATGCGAGCAGCAAGACCTGGCTCGCCCCTCCAGCCACACCAATAATCTTGCACCGCCCACTTCCAATGTATCCGAGTATTTTTGAATATTGATTGCTCATTTGATATTCCTAAATGATTGTAGATTTTTTGCTTCTAGGCAATAATCATTTGTTTTCGCTATAACATTACCACGAATCAAATCACCTTTTTTTCTAAAGGTAGCGTGAGTCTTAAAGTCTTTTTTAGTTGCAAAACCTGCCAACCATGCAGAAGACAAATCCTTCATCACAAACACAAATGCGTAGTAATCAGTCTCTTGTTCTTTAGTGGCAGCAAAGACATCAACAAGAAAATTTTCAGTAGGTTCTTTGTTAACCATAGTTGATTTCACATCAATCTTTATTCCATTTTTTATGATGTCATATTCAAATGTTCTCTCTAAATTGCCCTCAACAACAATATTGACCAGTCGTTCACCAATGATGCCATAGATATTCCTTTGACCCTCATAAACTGATTTTTTCAAAATGCCCATTTCAATAGCTTCTTGGGAACATTTATCGATGAACCTAGGCCACAAATCGAATCGTAAAAAATCTTTTTTGGTTATCATTTACTCTCCTTCATTCCTAATCTAATTAACAGTCGTGCTTTTTGTAAGCGCATTTCCAAAATCATAAAAAGCGCGTCGACCCTTTTATCATCCATTTTTTTATCTAAAGACATGGCGCACAATCTAAGCAAATCAGGCATTGGCATGGATTCAATTTTGTTAAAAAGATCCTCTGTTTCATTGTTACTCTTCATTCACTCCCCTTCAGTTAGTTTGATAGTGCAATCGCTTCTTAGCTATCTCGAAATACTCTTCATTCATTTCAATGCCGACAATTAGTCTCGAAAGATTTTAATTCAACGAAGTTGTCGCCAAGAATTATATTTTTCATTTCATATCCTTCAGTGCGGCCAGTGTTACCTTGGCCCTTATTCCACATCCTGAAAAGACGCACATCTCTGTGTCGTAATATTCCAGAGCCTCTCTCATCCTTCTGAACATTGGTGAGCACTCAAGCTGCTCTTTTGATAAGGTAGAGAGGACTTCTTTTGAAAAAGCCTTGTCGAAGCCAGCTTGAAATGCTCTTGTAGAAAATAAATCTTTTGTCTTTCGACGATACGCAACTGCTTCGCCATCCCTCAATTCCCTGTGCGCTTCGGTCATATAAACCCCACGAAATTTATTTCATCGTGGCAAATTATTTTTCGTTCACGTTTTGTCATATTCACACCAAATAGTATTCATTGTTTAATTCAATTAACTTCTCTGTTTTACCAACATGCTTCTTCGCGAAACTAACATGCATTTTGTCTATATGATAATATCCAAGATTCATCATTTCAGATGTTCTAATGTCCATACCAAGCTCTTTTAAAAAAGCTAAAACACGATGAATATATTTAGGATGAATTGAGCCATTTCCTTTACCTTTTATTTGTAAGATATCTTTATTTTTCCTAGATACTTCAAAGGTGGCATGAGGCTCATTCTTATCATCTCTAAGAGAGTAAATTTCATATCCATCTCTGATAGAG
>JANXRR010000153.1 GCA_025356795.1 Bacteroidia bacterium | reverse complement strand
CCAAACTTTTCTTTCGCAAGATTATCGATGCCATTCAAGCCGGTTACAAAGGTGAGTTGATCATTCTTGTTGGAGCAATCATCTATCATTACCAAAATGAATTTAGGAACACCCAATTCTTTTGCCCCTGGTGTATCTGTTTTGGGGATTAGTGTGTCTACTATTTGAGCTAATAATTCCTCTTGGTTGCCGCTTATTTGTAAAGTATGAAGTGTAGTACTGGCTATTTTTTTTGAATCGAAAACACATCCAGGAATTAACATGGCTCCTGCCGAAGCAAGCATTACTTGTTTTACTAAGACTCGTCTATTCATAGTTGATCGGAATTTAGGGATGTTAATGTCTCAATATCAGAAAATGGAAATTATAAAAAAAATCTGTTCCATGATTGGTGAATGACTATCTTCGACTTCACATTACTTTACACATTTATTCCCAAAATTAATCGCTTTATGAAAAGACATTTACTCATTGGCCTGTTGTTGGCCAGTTCAATTGCATCTGCTCAGAAAAAAGTTGCACCTACCGATACCCGCCTTATGGGCATTGATGCCAAGCTTCAAGCTGTGTTAGCAGATTGGAAAGTAGCCGGATTTGCTGTGGCCGTAGTAGAGAAAAATAAAGTAGTGTATGCGAAAGGTTTTGGGTATAGGGATTATGAAAATAAAAAACCAGTAACTCCAAATACTTTGTTTGCCATTGGCAGTTGCTCCAAGGCATTTACTTCTTCATTATTGGGAATATTGAGAAATGACAACAAAGTTACGTTCGATGAAAAGCCGGCTACTTATATACCAGAATTGAAATTCTTTAACGATGATATGAATTTAGACATCACAATTAAGGATTTGATGACACACCGCACAGGTTTGCCACGGCATGATTATTCTTGGTACCTATTCAATACATCGCATCGCGACAGCCTCATTCAACGCATCCAATATCAAGAACCTTCCTTTGGCGTTCGTAAGCAATGGCAATACAACAACTTCATGTTTTTACTGCAGGGAGTAATAACTGAAAAAATCACTGGCTCTAGTTGGGAGAAAAACATACGTGATAAAATCTTTAAACCGCTTGCCATGAATACTTCCAATACATCTATAGCTGAACTAGGAAAAAGTGCAGAACCCGCTATCGGATATGATGTGAAGAAAGACGTCATTTCAAAAATGGATTATTATAATATCAGTGGAATGGCACCCGCTGGAAGCATTAACAGCAGCGTGAATGAAATGGCCAACTGGGCAAAAACCTGGATAAACGGGGGTAAGTTTGAAGGTAAAGAGGTTCTCCCCTCCTCTTATGTTGCTGAAGCGATGAGTTCACAAATGGTTATTGGAGGAGGGCTTCCATCAAAAGAACATACCGACATTCAATTTTCAACTTATGGATATGGATGGTTTCTGGCTTCTTACAAAGGCCATTACCGTGTGGAGCACGGTGGAAACATTGATGGCTTCTCAGCCAACACATGCATCTTTCCCAGCGACAGTTTAGGTATCATTGTGTTAGTAAATCAAAATGGATCTTCGGTGCCTTCTATTGTTCGCAATCTTATTGCCGACAGAATGTTGAAAGTAATTCAAACGGATTGGAGCAAAGAATTAATGGATGCTACAGATAAAAGAAAAAAAGAAGAAGCTGCAACCATCACCAAAGCTGAATCAGGTCAAAAGAAAAGAACAACACCCTCACACAACTTAGAAGAATTTGAAAGCAAATATACCCATCCGGGCTATGGAACTTTTACACTTAAGGTAAGGCATGACTCACTGTTCAGTATTTTAGGAAAAAGAGAATGGTGGCTCAAGCATTTTAACTTTGATATCTTCCAGCCTTTTGAACTTGACGCAACGCATAAAATAGATACCACTGATAAAAGTAATCTTCGGTTTAATTTTATTACCGGCCTTAATGGTGAAATTGAAAAAGTACTGATCAATGATTTCGAGCCTAGTATTGGAAAGCCTCTTGAATTTTCAAGACAAGCCAACACAAAAAAAATAGCGTTAGAAGAATTAAAACAATATACTGGAGAATATGAATTGGGAGGTATGGTTGCCAACGTTTTTGTTAAAGCAGAGAAGACTTTGTTTTTGCACGTGCCCGGTCAGCCAGAATATGAATTGCAATTTCTTGGAAGTGACAAGTTCTCAATCAAAAACTTGAACGGCTATAAAGTTACGTTCGATAAAGATGGTGCCGGTAAAATAACAAGCTGTTCTTTTATTCAACCAAATGGGACTTTTAAAGCAAAAAGGAAAGAATCAAAATAAGGTAAGTTCTGAACTTCTAAATTCCTTCGAAATCTCAGTGTAGCTTTGCCGCCATGAAGTTATTGGTAGTTGAAGATGAGCGCGCCCTTGCTGAAAGTATAGTTGAATATTTAAGCAAAGAAGGCTATTCATGCGAAGTAGCTTCAACTGTGGAAGATGCTACCGATAAAGTGGCAATGCACCAATACAATTGCATTTTATTGGACATTACACTTCCCGATGGCAATGGGTTGGCTGTATTGAAACATCTTAAATCTGAAAACAAAACAGAAGGCATTATCATTATCTCTGCCAAAGATTCGTTGAATGATCGCATTAGCGGATTAAAACTGGGAGCTGATGATTATCTGGCAAAGCCATTTCATCTTCCTGAGTTAAGTGCACGCATTGAAGCACTCATCAGAAGAAAAAAATTTCAAGGTTCTAATAAAATTGCATTTAATGAGTTGAGTATCGATGTTTCGGCTCATTTGGTTAAATCTAACAACAAGCAATTGGCCCTTACTCGCAAAGAATATGACTTACTTCTTTTTTTGATTTCCAACAAAGGGAAGGTAATTTCCAAGGATTCCATTGCTGAACATCTTTCGGGAGATATGGCCGATATGCTCGACAATCATGGATTTGTGTATGCTCACATAAAAAACCTAAAAAAAAAATTGAGTGAAAGCGGTTGTCACGATTATATCAAAACAATTTACGGCTTCGGCTATCAATGGGAAGCATGAAAAAACTGTTAAATAAGACACTGCGAGTTTACATCCTTTTCTCATTGGTGGTAATGATGGTCAGCGCTCCCTTATTTTATTTCTTCACCAATAAGTTATTCATTGACGATGCAGACGAAACTCT
>JANXRR010000117.1 GCA_025356795.1 Bacteroidia bacterium | reverse complement strand
AGCCAATCAATTGCTTGCAGATAAAATAAAACTGGTGGGTTAATAATTGGCGAATGGTAATTTCGCTTTTGGCAGGAACGGCCGAATAAGTGGTGTCTGACCAATTTAAACTACCCAATACTTTTGGGTTTTTGAACTCCGGTATGTACTTGGAAATAGGTTCATCCAATAGAAATTTACCTTCTTCAAATAGCATCATTACAGCCAGGCTAGTGATGGCTTTTGTTTGTGAAGCGATTCTGAATATATCATCTTTCTTCAACATGGTTTTAGATTCAGCATCGCTGTAGCCATACGCTTTGTGAAAAACGATTTTACCATTTCTGGCGATAAGAACCACGGCTTCGGGAATATAATTTTTAGAAACATAGTCATTGCAGAGTTGATCTATTCTGGCTAAGCGATCTGTTGACATTCCATTTTCTCTAGGAAGACCAGGAAGTAAGGGTTGCGAATAAGCAAATGATAAAGTGCTAAGGAATAGGAGAGCTAATACGTTTTTCATAAAAATTTAATTTGTAATTAAATGTAATAGAAATAAGCCAGATAAAACAGAGCTATTACTGATTGATGAATAGCTTAAGTATTGGAGTATATTGGTTGTTGGCGAAACATTAGTTATACCTAAATTTATAATTTTGTATTTATAACATGAAGCAACCTGAAGTTCCACATTCGCGAAAGCCTACAATTGATTATTTCCAAGCCTATGTTGAAAATAATAAGCACACCTTAAAAGGAAAAAAGGTGTATGATCTTTCAGCAGGCAGTGGCTTCATTGCAAATTTATTTCTGCAACAAGGAGCTGAAGTTTTTTTGTTTGATTTGTTTCCAGAGCAAAATAAATTCTCTGCGACTCCATGCCACTTTATTGATTTACAAAAAACTTTCCCTATTGAGTCGTCAACTGCTGATGTAGTTATCTGTGCAGAAACAATGGAGCATTTGCCTAATCAACATTTCTTTTTTCAAGAGGCTGCTCGTATTCTTAAGGCCGATGGTGAGTTAATCATTACAACTCCAAATGTTTCATCTTTGCGCAGTAGATTTTCGCACTTCGTTGGCGAGAGCGAACATTACAGCACTTCACTGCCAAATGAGTTTAATGCATTTACCAATTGGCCAGAAAGTAAGGAGGGCTATTTCAGCAAGATATTTTTGAGTGGCATTTTGCGTTTACGTTTGCTTGCAGCTCTTCAAGGTCTTTCCATCCTTACAATACTAAAAACCAAGGCAAGCTCAACTTCTCTGTGGCTGATGATTTTCTATCCTATTATTTACTTTTTTAGTTACAAAAATTATAAGAAGCAAACGCGCTTAAATCTGGCTCATCAAAAATCATTGCGTGAGATTTTTAAATTGAATACATCCTTGAGAATTCTTCTGAGCACGCATTTGATTATTGAGTTCCGAAAGAGGATGTAACGTTGAAAGGTTTGAATTATTCATTCACGATGATGTCCGCTTAGAGCCAAACATTTTTTATAATTTGTCACGATCAGGTAAACCGGAGTTGTCGATTGCATCCATTGCTAAGTGAATGATTTCATCTAATTTTTTGGCAGATTTATTTAAGTGTGAAACAACAATCTTATCATCACCAGTTAGCTTTATCTTGTCGATGAGGGTGACTAATCCAAGGATACTTGCTAAAGGTGCTCGTAATTTATGAGCCGTTATAAAAGCATATTCTTCAAGTGCTTTATTTTTATTCTCCAGTTCCCGTGTTCTTTCTTTCACCGTTACTTCTAAGGTATTATTGATCAATAGAATCTGATCTGATTGTGCTTCAATCTCTGCCTTTTGCTCCTTCAGTAAATGGTGATTATAAACGAGGCGTCTGAACATAACTGCTATAACAAAAAGAAAGACCATGACTATTGAAATGATGATGATCAAATAAATTTGTTTTTGGTTTTTATCCTGAATCACCATGTCTTGAACGGTGAGCTGCATTTGCTGAATATCCTTTTCTTTATTGAGCAGGCTTACTTCATTTTCAGGATTGAATGTTTTAATAAAATGGTACAAATCAATATTAACATAGTTGGCAATTATAAATTCAATGCTTTGTTTAAATTCCGGGCTCTCAAAATATTCCATCAAGGGAACATCCCAATCGCTTGCTTTTGATAAGCCAATGCCTCGACCTTCGTATCTTTTGGTGAGGTAATTTTGTCTGTTTAGTTTTGACAGCCCCTTATCTAGGTTCATCAAATACACAGGTAAGGATAGGTAGCCGAAACTCTTTTTCCTGATATTCAGAACATCAATTAATTCTTTGCTGGCCCCGGTATATTCTATGGTGAACTGTATTTTATTACTTTCCCGCAATTGGATTAATTCTTTTTCTAACACTGTTCCTTTGGCAGTTAACGCGGTGGTGCCTTGTAGATATTTCTTTAAATCTTCGATAGACTTTACAATGGGAATATCTGGTGTGGATACCAGAACAGCAATATCGACCATGTATGAAGGAGAGAATTTCATGAAGGCTCTCCTTTCGCGGGTGAAGGAAAAACCGGCCACGCCCAATAGATCAGCCTCAGGGTTGTCTTTTAAAATGGTTAAAACATCGGCAAATGTTTTTTCTTCTATCCATCGAAATGAAAGTTCTATTTTATAATGGTCGTGAAGATATTTCTGAAACCCTTCTAAAATCTCCACTTCAATACCCCTCAACTCTCCGTTGGCTGCTTTATATCCGTATGGACTGTTGGGAAACCAATGAATTGTTACCGTTCCTTTACCTAACGACTTGATGTCTTTCCACTGTATAGACTTCTCTTGCGCAAATGCCTTTGATACATCAATGAGCAAAATCAAAAGAAGCAAAAATATAAACCTCATAACGTTTTCAAGATAGGAAATTTTTGAGCCCTACTTTTGAAAAAAAGAGAACATTGAATTATTAAATAATTGTTAAGATAATCTCTAATTATGGAACGCTAAAGAGTTGTTAGAAAAAAATATTGATTGTTTGAAGTAGGGAAAAATATCAATCACAGGCCAAATTAGTTGATTTTCCAGCATGGCAGCAAGGTTACACTAAAAGAGAGTTAGAGAAGCAAAGGAAACGTAGAAGCAAAAATGGTTTGCAAGGGTAGAAAAATCAGAAAAAGAAATCGTTACCTTAGTGGCGAAGCCAAGCAATTAGTAGGTAGTTATTTATAAATTGAAGCTAATAACTTAGATGAAGCGACTCAGATTTCTAAGATAGTTATCACAATTCTAAGTTTGACGACAAAATAGCAGAGAAAACTATCTAAAAAATGTAATCATTTTCAAACAAACCATAACCCAAACAAACTATTATGAAACATGTTAAATTTCTCCCGCTATTAGCCTTAGTGTTTGCGAGCTTTACAACTGCCGATACTACATTAACGGATGCGGAACGCAAAAGTGCCATTGACTATTTAAACACAACTAAAGAAAATTTATTAGCAACAGTTAAAGGCCTCTCTGCGGCTCAATTAAGCTTTAAGGCAACTCCCGAAAGCTGGTCGGTGGCAGAATGTGTAGAGCACATCGCTATTACCGAATCCAGTTTATTTGGAATGATGCAGGGTACCTTAAAAGATCCTGCCAATCCTTCAAGAAGGGGAGAGGTTAAGATGACTGACGATCAAGTGAAAGGAATGATCTCTAGCCGTGAGCGCAAAGTAAAAACTCAAGAAACCATGGTGCCAACTAATAAATTTGGATCTGTTGATGGTTCTTTGAAAGAGTTCTCTAGCAAGCGCGATGCAACCATTGAGTATGTTAAAACCACCAAAGATGACTTGCGCAATCATTATGCTGTTATGCCTTTTGGAACTTTTGATTCGTATCAAGTCGTTCTGTTTTTAGCGGGTCATTCTGCTCGCCATACAGCGCAAGCAAAAGAAGTAATTGCCAATGCTAACTTTCCGAAAAAATAATAGGCCATCTAATCGACCTTGAATAACTCAACAGAGTAGGGCACATAAACGGCCATCTTTTTCGCCATAAGGCGGGAAAGATGGCCGCTCTGCTTTATCAATTAATGGAACAGCAAATCTGGAGATTAGATCAAGCCATCTACAAAATAAACGCCTTAAGGGAAGCGATTAGCACGTCACTTTTGCCCAAACACCTTCTTCAAAATATCAGTTGCCCTTGCTCCCGGATTTTCACGAATGTTCTTTTCTTCTTTGGCAATCATAATAAACAAGCCTTCGATAGCCTTGTCTGTGGCATAAGCATTTAAATCGGGGTTAGCCTTTTCTACAAAGGGAACCTTATTGTAAGTGCCAACTAAACTTCCATAATATTTTGTGGCTTCCACTTTGTCTAACGATTTTTGTACCACAGGGCTGAATTTATTTTTCAACTCCATGCTTGTGGTGCGTTTCAAAAACTGCGTGGCTGCATCGGGATTGCCTTTCAAAATGGAAAGCGCATCATCAAACGACATTTGCTTGATTGCATTTATGAAAATAGGTTTGGCTTCTTTGGCCGCGTCTTCTGCTCCTCGGTTTAGCGTTGTAATAAATTTATCTACATCGCTGCCCATACCAAGTTGTCTGAGTCTGTCTTCTACTCGCTTTACATCAGCAGGAAATGGGATTTTTATCTCCAGGTTTTTATTG
>JANXRR010000104.1 GCA_025356795.1 Bacteroidia bacterium | reverse complement strand
TTTAATCATTACTCACTGCCGGCATTGGCATTGGATAATATAGACCAATCAACGCGCGATCAAAAAACAAAAGAACTTTATCCTGCATTTGAAAAAGATCTAAAAGAAAATCTTTTAGAATATGGCCGGACGTTAAAAAGTTTGAAAGATGAGGAAAGCCTTGTCTTTAACGTAAAGATTACTCGCTGCAAAGAGTGTGAAATACCTTCCTCCTTAGAATTGGCTCTAAAAATGAGTGTTTTAAAGGATTATAGCTTAAATAAAATAGCCAAAGAAGTGGCACTTTCAAAAATAATTGTAAAAAAAGGGACTAATCAATAATTTAAAGGTAGTCGGTACGTTACAAATACTGGTAATTTTATTTGTTGCCAGTATTTTTCTTGTAACCTATTTCGCGATTCTAAGTAATAGTTAATCAAACCACATTTCTAATCCCCAAAAGCAAAAAATCCTATGAAACGAAATCTAATAATTGGAGCGGGTGTACTTGTATCACTCGTTGCGCTCTATTTTCTTTTCGGGAATAATACTGCCATAGAGACCTCTGATATTTATGCTTCCGTAAAAAAAGGGCCTTTTAAAATTGAAATAGAAACAACTGGTGAGCTAGAGGCTAAAAATTCGGTAAAAATACTGGGGCCATCAATCCTTATGAACTTCGATATTTATCAAGTTACTATTCAAAGTATTGTAACCGAAGGTACCGTTGTGAAAAAGGGTGAATGGGTGGCTACCTTAGATCGTTCAGAATTTCAAAAAAAATTCATTGCCAAACAAATAGAAGAAGAAAAGGCTAAATCAAAGTTCAATCAAGTTCAGTTAGATACAACTCTTCAGTTGCGCCAATCGCGCGATGAACTCATTAATTTAAAGTATGCGGTAGAAGAAAAAGCAATCATTCTTGAGCAATCCAAATTTGAGCCCCCTGCTTCCATAAAGCAAGCCGATATCAATGTTGAAAAAGCAAAACGTGCATACGACCAAGCGGTAGATAATTATAAAATCAAAAAAAACCAGAATATTGAAAAGATGCGTGAAGTTTCGGCCGAGCTTAGAAAAGTGCAAGGCGAAATGGACGGCATGAACACCGTTCTTCAATCATTTGATGTGAAGGCTCCAGAAGATGGAATGGTAATCTATGAGAAAGGATGGGATGGGAAATCTATAAAAGGCGGCTCTCAAATACGTTTGTGGGAACCCACGGTAGCCACGTTACCTGATCTTACAAAAATGCAGTCGAAAACATTTGTAAATGAAGTTGATATCCGCAAAATAAAGGCTGGTCAAGTAGTTGAGGTGGGCCTGGATGCGTATCCAGATAAAAAACTGCTGGGAGTAGTGTCATCAGTGGCCAATGTAGGTGAGCAGCGGCCCAATTCAGATTCAAAAGTATTTGAAGTACAGGTAGAGATAAAAAAAACTGATCCAACCCTTCGCCCCTCCATGACAACAAGCAACCGAATTTTAACCCATCAAGAAGATGCCGTTTTGTTCATTCCACTTGAAAGCCTTCACAGTCAATTTGATTCTATTACCTATGTATTTTTGAAGGATGGAATTGACATTATTAAACAAGAAGTGATTGTTGGAGAATCCAATGCCAACGATGTAATTATAACCAAAGGTTTAAAAGACAATGATAGGCTATACCTATCCATACCTGCTAGTGTGGCAGGTCAACAAGTAAAACTCTTACCTGAATTAAATGGCAAACGAAATAAAAATGAGCTTAAAAAAGAAACGTCTACGCCACTCACCAACGATACTAAAAAGCCGACAAAAAGTTAATCTAACAAAAAGCGTTACAATCCAGAGTGTATGAAGCTTAGTTCTGTTCTTTCTCCCCGGCTGTTGGCAAATCTTTTCATCGCTATCAATGCAGTATTGGTCAATAAAATACGATCACTGCTCACCGCGTTAGGAATTATTTTTGGTGTTGCCGCAGTTATTGCCATGCTTGCCATTGGCAATGGAGCTCAACAAGAAATACTCAATCAAATAAAATTGGTGGGTGTAAATAATATTGTTATTAAACCCATAATAGAACAAAAAGAGGAGAAAGTGCAAGAGCAAGCGGGTCAAAAAGATAAGAAAAAATTCTCTCCAGGTCTCACCATTCGCGATGTAAGAAGTATTGAATCAATTGTTCCTGGTCTGAGTACCATCAGCCCTGAAATCATTCTTGAAACACATGTAATCCGAAACGGCACCAGACGGTCTGCCAAATTAGTGGGTGTTGAAACTTCTTACTTTGATATATATAGTTTCACTTTACAAGAAGGGCAATTCTTCAATGATGAGCAGAAAAAAATAGGCTCGCCAGTATGCGTGATTGGTTACGGAATAAAAACCAAATTCTTTCCCACCGAAAATCCATTAGGCAAGAATATAAAAATAGGATCTAATTGGCTAACTATTATAGGTGTGCTTGCGGAACGAAAAGTTTCTTCCGCCAGCATAAGCAAACTTGGCATTCGTGATTTTAATATGGATGTATATGCCCCACTTCAAACGATATTGATCCGCTACAAAGACCGGGATAAAATAACAGGTGAAGCTATTCGGCTGGCAGCCATGCAAAGCCGAGGTATGATTAATGGCTCTGATGAAACGGATGTAAAAAAAGAAGAGAAAAAAAATTACAATCAATTAGATAGGCTTGTGATTCAGGTGAGTGAAACGGGCAAACTACAATCGACAGCAGAAATTATTTCACGGCTGCTCCAACGGAAGCACTACGAAATGATTGATTACGAAATTGAAATCCCAGAACTACTCTTGAAACAACAACAACGAACAAACGATATTTTTAATTATGTGCTTGGCGCGATTGCAGGCATCTCACTACTGGTGGGGGGCATAGGCATTATGAACATTATGCTGGCTTCTGTGCTTGAGAGGATAAAAGAAATTGGGTTACGCTTGGCTATTGGTGCTCAGAAAACAGATATTGTTCAACAATTTCTATTTGAGGCCATGATGATTAGCGTGAGTGGTGGAATTATTGGTGTAATCTTCGGGGTATCAATTGCTTACGGGGTATCTACACTTGCCCACATTCCAACTCTTATTACATTTAGCTCCATCATTCTATCGTTTGGAGTAGCTGCATCGGTAGGATTAATCTTTGGAATAGCACCCGCCCGAAGAGCCGCACAACAAGACCCCATCACCTCATTACGCTATGAATAAAAATTATCCATTCTTTCTCACGTTCATCGTTTGCCTTTTACTAAATAGCACAATCCAAGCTCAAAATAAATTTACCATTGAAGATGTGATTGCACGCGCACGCGCTGAATCACCCTCTTCTAAACGCACCCAAACAACCAAGGAAACCCGGTATTGGGAATATCGAACATTCCGCGCCCGATATAATCCACAGTTGGCTATCAGTGGTTTTGCACCCACTTACAGCCTAAGCTTCCAGCAGATTATTCAGCCCGATGGAACCAAGCTTTTTCAACCCATCAATCAAACCAATTCCTACACCAATCTCGGGTTATTACAGCCTATCCGTTGGACGGGCGGTACTATTTCAGCCAATACAAATTTCAATTATTTTACAGACATCGCGAGGAATTCAAAATCATGGAATGGCAATATCTATAATGTAAGACTTGACCAACCCTTATATGCATACAACGCTTTTAAGTGGGATCGCTTAACGCTGTCCTTAAAATTTGAAGAGTCGAAGCGAGAGTATGTAGAACAGTTAGAATTTATCTCGCAAAATGCCGCTGACTTTTTCTTTCAAGTAATACGTGCCCAGATTGATGAGCAGATTGCCCGCTTCAACTTAGCCAACAACGATACCATTTTCAAAATTGAACAGGGCCGTTATAATATTGGCACCACCTCGAAAGATAAATTGCTGCAAGTGGAGTTACAGTTACTAAAGTCGAAACAAGATGTGGCTCAGGCCAGAATAAATATTCAAAATGCCAGCCTTTCTTTGCGTATTTATCTGGGCTTCAAAAATGATGAACCCTTTGAACTGATCTTGCCAGAAATTGTACCACTTTTTGATGTGAACCTTGACGAAGCTCTAAAATATGCCAGGCAAAACCGAGCTGCTTATGTGGCCTTTGAGCGAAGGCGCATTGAAGCTGAAAGCGATGTGGCCAGAGCCAAAGGTAGTAGGCTTTCAAGCACATTGACAGCCTCATACGGGCTTAACAATGCGGGCTTTTCAGTTGGCGATCTTTATACCAATCCGCAGCAACAGCAACAATTTAATGTGGGCTTCAACATACCCATTTTAAACTGGGGAAGAAATAAAGCTACCATGCAAACAGCTATCGCCAATAAGAAACTAAACGACTACACTATAGCACAAGACGAGATAACTATAGAACAAGAGATTATCACACAGGTAAGACAGTTTGAATTGTTACGCCTTCAAATTGAAATCACAAAAAAATCGGATGAGGTTGCCCGCGAACGCTACAACGTAGCACAAAACCGTTACTTGATTGGCAAAATAGACATCACCAACTTAAATATTGCATTGACTGAAAAAGATAACGCCAAACGAAATTATTTAGAAGCCTTGCGCACCTTTTGGACTTCCTACTTCGCTCTCCGTAGGCTCACGCTTTTCGATTTTGCTGAGAATCGATTGCTTTATACTCAGAATGAATAGATTAATTCTTGCCTACCCACACTTAGCAACCAATCAAACTCCCGTATAAGTAAAAGGAGTGATTGCCTTCAACTTTGTTTTAAGATTGGGAGCAACATCTAACGCATTAATAAAATCATTCATTGTTTGTTGAGTAATCTTCTCATTCTTGCGTGTCAATGATTTCAGTGCTTCATACGGATTGGGGTAACCTTCCCTTCTAAGAACTGTTTGTATGGCTTCGGCTACAACTGCCCAATTATCATCTAAGTCTCTATCAATAGCTTCTTGATTGAGTTCCAGTTTTTCCATGCCTCTAATCAATGATTTGAGTGCAATAAATGAATGTGCTAGCGGCACACCTATGTTTCGCAGCACAGTAGAATCAGTTAAGTCGCGTTGCAATCGCGAAATAGGAAGCTTCGCTGAAAGATGTTCGTAGAGGGCGTTGGCAATTCCTAAATTACCTTCCGCATTTTCAAAATCAATCGGGTTTACTTTATGTGGCATAGCCGATGAACCCACCTCGCCCTCATTAATTTTCTGATTGAAATAATTCATCGAAACATATTGCCACATATCACGACTGTAATCAATTAGTATGGTGTTGATACGTTTTAGGTTATCGAACAACGCAGCTAAGTTATCGTAATGTTCAATCTGTGTAGTTGGGTGGCTTCGGGTTAATCCTAATTGCGACACAAATTTATTGGAGAAACTTATCCAATCAATTTCCGGATAGGCAATGTGGTGCGCATTAAAGTTTCCTGTAGCCCCTCCTACTTTTGCAGAATGAGGAACCGTTTCAAGTAGCAACAACTGCTTGTTAATTCGTTCAGCAAATACATGAATTTCTTTTCCTAACCGTGTAGGCGAAGCGGGTTGCCCATGGGTTTTAGCAAGCATCGAAACTCGTGCCCATGTTATGCTTTGATGCTCCAGTTTCTTTACAAGATCATTAAGCTGTGGAAGAAATTCATTCTCTAAAAATTCTTTGAGCAATAAAGGTGTGGCCGTGTTGTTAATATCTTGCGATGTGAGGCCAAAGTGTATAAACTCTTTAAATTCTGAAAGCCCCAACGTAT
>JANXRR010000065.1 GCA_025356795.1 Bacteroidia bacterium | reverse complement strand
TACCCGTTGGAGAAATAGTAGCACTCTTCTTCCGAAAAAAATGATGGAATTAAAGCATATCCTTTTTCACTAAGTGCCCGGTAAGTATCTAGCCAATTAATTGTATTAATGTCTATCATGCAACAAAGATTGTTTTTGACTTAATGAGAAATAACCCGATTCTTGCTAATCTCACCTTCAATCCCTTTTCAGAGTCGAGTATGATTACCTTTGCTTCACTCTAAATACACGTTTGCATTTTAAATCTTTAAATTGATGGTATGAAAACCTTTACCATACCTGTTCCTGAAAAATTCAGCTTCGATCTAAGTTTGACCTTTTTAAAACGATCTCCCAAAGAGCTATCCTAATTCCTTTCCCTTGGAAGACGAGGGAGTTCATAACGCTATTAAAAATCTCAAAGGCATGAAAAAGAAGCCTACACTTAATCAAGTAAAAAATATTTTTAAAAAATACAAAGGCTGGGAAGCTTATGCATTGTATTTGTGGAAGAGTTTGTAATTTCATCACTCAACTTCAATATCATACTTTTCCAACAACCCCATAATACCATTCAAAGAAAATTTCGCTTTCTTGATTTTGTTCAATTCAGGATCGATACAATAATTGAAAGATGATCGCAAGTCACACTTTTCCAAGGTTGTATTCTCAAAGAGAGCTCCTGATAAATCACAGTTTTCAAAAATTGAATTACTTATATCGGCATCATTGAAATCTACTTCATGAAGATTTGAATTTTTAAAAGTTGTCTTTTTAATTTTTAAGTTATAGAAAGATGCAAGGTTGAGCAGGCAGTTCTCAAACCTAACATCAAAGAGAAAATTATTGCAAGTATGAAAATGTAAGCCTGTTAGTTTGCAGTCAATAAATTTAACGTTACGCAGCGCAGTTTTAGTAAGATTGGCTAATGTGAGATTGCAACCTTTAAAATCGCACGTTGAAAAAATAAATTCTGATAAGTTTACGTTGGAGAAATCGCAATTAGTAAAAATGCAATTTTCATATTCAGCTTTAGTCAACAGTTCTCGATTGAAATTTCTTTTGTCGAAGTGTTGGTTGGTAAAATAGGTAGGAGTCATTTTATAACCAAAGGTATTTATTAGCGTGATGTATATTTTCTGTAGTTAATTAAAAGTACTCATTTACCTTTCTTAGTTAACTATCGGTAAATAATTTTTTTACTCGTATTTTGTCAAAATTTTAATTTAGAAGATGCCTGCCCTCTCCATCATCATTCCGGTTTATAACGAAGGGAAAACCATTCATAAAATTCTGGAGAAAATTAGGGCCGTGCACTTGATGGCCGACCTTGAGAAGGATGTAGTGATTGTGAATGATGCCTCAAAAGATAACACCGAAGAAGCCATAAAAAATTACCAGACTCAAAATCCTTCCTTATCCATTCGATATTTTAAAAACGAACAAAATTGTGGCAAAGGTTTTTCACTTCGCAAAGGCATTTCTGAAGCCATTGGCGATTATGTGATCATTCAAGATGCCGACTTGGAATATGATCCTACGGAATACAATATTTTACTTAAGCCTATGATGGATGGTTTTGCTGATGTAGTCTATGGCTCGCGCTTCATGGGTGGAAGGCCACATCGCATTTTGTTTTTTTGGCACACCATCGGCAATAAGGTGCTCACATTTCTTTCAAATATTGGTACAAATTTTAATTTGTCTGACATGGAAACATGCTATAAATTATTTAGACGTGAAGTTATACAACAGATAAAGTTGAAGGAAAATCGGTTTGGGTTCGAACCTGAAGTAACGGCAAAAATTTCTAAGATAAAAGGTATCCGAGTGTACGAAGTTGGCATATCATATTACGGGCGCACGTATGATGAAGGAAAAAAAATAAGTTGGATGGATGGCTTTCGTGCGATCTATTGCATTATTAAATACAACTTCTTTGTATGAGGCTTATAAAAAACAGGTTACTTTATTTTATCCCCGTACTGTTGGTGTACATTATTGGTATGTTCATCGACATTCTTGAAGTAGACGAAGCTCAATATGCTGAAATGGGGCGCGAGATGTTGCAAACAGGGCAATACTTGGAAGTTTACAATCATGGAAAGGATTACCTCGATAAACCTCCGTTGCTTTTTTGGGTTACTACACTTTCTTACAGAGCATTTGGTGTCTCCAATTTTACTTACAAGTTGCCATCCGTTTTATTTACATTGCTAGGTTTGTTTGCTACTTACCGTTTAGGAAAATTATTGTACAATGAATGCGTAGGATTTTATGCCGCATTAATTCTGTCAACATCGCAAGCTTGGTTCTTGATCAACCACGATGTTCGCACCGATACGATATTAGCAGCTTGCACTGTCGTGGCTTTGTGGCAGCTATCTGAGTTTCTCTGGAACGGAAATTTCATTCATATTTTTTTGGGAGCGCTTGGTGTGGCAGGAGCTATGATGACCAAAGGCCCTATTGGTGTGATGGTACCAGGCTTGGCCATTGGCT
>JANXRR010000053.1 GCA_025356795.1 Bacteroidia bacterium | reverse complement strand
AATGATTCGCGTACCATCCACCCTACTTTACTATGTGGATCAGGAATTGTTCCTGTAAATTCAAAATTGGCTGTCAAAATAAAATCTCCGCTTATCTTTTTGTAAGCAAAGTGAAACTCATCTCGTCCAAACCAAATGTTATATCCGCCACTTGCTAACGAATATATTTGAGAGCTGGCAACTATGGCGGAGCCACTGTCTTTTGGATTCCCAACGTCTACTTGATTTTGAAAAATACCTACTGGGTTTTCTTGTGAATAAGCTACTGAAAACGAACAATATAGGAGTATGTAAATTATGTTTTTCATAAGGTATATTTTTGCTGGCCTTGCGTAAACTAAAAGTATGAAATTACTTTTTGATTCGAGCTAATGTTTCCGGTTTAAAATAAATCTGCAATTCAAAATTTAGTACCTTTAAAAACATTTAAAATTATAAGTACATGTTAAAGAAAATCTTAATTGGCGTTGGTCTGGTGATCCTTGCCTTTATCCTTTATGTAATTTATCTCTTCGCATTTCCTGCCAGCCCGCGCAAGGAAGCTACGTTCAGCAACAATGGGCTCGACATTAAAATCTTTTATGGCCAGCCTTCTAAAAAAGGTAGGTTGATTTTTGGTGAAGAAAAGGACAAGGCACTTCAACCTTACGGGAAGTATTGGAGATTGGGTGCCAATGCTGCTTCCGAAATTACCTTTAGCAAAGACATCACCTTTGGCGGCAAAGCAGTAAAAGCTGGAAGCTACAGAATGTATGCAGTGCCGGGCGCAACTTCTTTTCAAGTTGGCTTGAACAGTGAGTTGGGTGTATTTTTTGGAGTAAATGAACCAGACTACACATTGGATGTGATTAAGGTTGACGTTCCTGTAAGCATAAATCCTGTAGAAGTAGAAAAATTTGTTATCGGATTTTCTGCCGATGGAACTACCACCAATATGGATTTAGTGTGGGATAAGGTGGCAGTAAGAGTGCCTATTACAAATCAATAAGCTTTTGATAAAGTTCATTCAAAAAAAGTGGGTGGCATTGCCGCTCACTTTTGTTTTTCTCTTTCTTATCTTCTGGATAATAGGCCGGATTCAATACAGGGTTAACGTTATGGATGTGGAGGAATATGAGCCTGTCTCCACACTTAAAGTACCACAACATCCGCTCACCAAGGCAAAGTATCCCTTTATAGACGTGCACAATCATCAATGGACAATGCCGATCCAAAACCTAGATGGATTGGTTGCTGACATGGACTCGCTGAACATGGGTGTAATGGTAAACCTCAGTGGCTTTCGTGGCAAGTTGTTAGAATGGTCGTTGAATAATGTTCAAAAGCATTATGCCAACCGCTTTGCAGTTTTTCTAAACATAAATTTTGAAGATTTAGATGATACTGGTTGGCCTCAAAATGCAATCAAGCTTTTAGAAGATGGAGTGAAGCAAGGGGTGCGTGGATTAAAAGTATATAAGGGTTTAGGCCTTACGGATGTAGACAATAACGGAAATCGTATTTCCGTTGATGATCCTCGGCTCGACCCTGTCTGGGCAAAGTGTGGAGAACTGGGAATACCGGTGCTAATTCATTCGGGCGAGCCTTCTTCTTTCTGGAAACCAAAGGACAAATACAATGAACGCTGGCTGGAGCTAAAGCAAGAGCCAAGCCGCTATCGCAATCCAAAAGAAGTGCCTCCTTTCGAACAAATTATGGAGGAACAGCATCATGTTTTTAGAAAGCATCCCGAAACAAAATTCATCAACGCTCATTTGGGTTGGTATGGCAATGATCTTGAAACACTGGGTAAATTGTTTGATGAACTACCAAACGTTTACACGGAATTAGGCGCAGTGCTGGCCGAGCTTGGCAGGCAACCGCGATTTGCCAGAGCCTGGATGATCAAGTATCAGGATCGAGTCATGTTTGGTAAAGATACATATGCGAAAAAAGAATACTATACTTATTTTCGAGTGCTCGAAACTGCTGATGAATATTTCGATTACTATAGGAAACGACACGCTCATTGGAAAATGTATGGATTGGAATTACCTGATTCCGTACTCAAGAAAGTGTATTACAAAAATGCATTAATAGTTATTCCTTCATTAGATAAATCATTGTTCCCAAATTAAAATAAGTATGCATTCTATCGCTATCATTTCAGCAAGTGTGAGAACCAATCGCGAAAGCCACAGGGCTGCCCTGTTCTTCAAGAAATTTATAACCGATAATAACCTCGCTTCTGCAGAAATCATTGATTTATTGGAACTTGATTTTCCACTCTTTCACGAGCGGTTAAGTCATCAAACCAATCCAATTCCCGCTGCTGTTGAATTTAGCAATAAAATAAAACAGGCAAGTGGCGTTATCATTGTCACCCCAGAATATAATGGCGGCTACCCTGCCAGCTTAAAAAATGCCACCGATTTAATTTATAGCGAGTGGCACAGAAAACCTGTCGGTATTGTAACAGTCTCTGATGGCGTTTTTGGAGGCACTCAGGTAATTACTTCCCTTCAATTCACCCTTTGGAAAATGAGAGCTTGGACAATACCAGCCATGTTCCCTATTCCCAAAATAAAAGAAACATTTCATGAAGATGGTTCTGCTGCCGACAAGGCAACCGAAACAAGGGCAAATATCTTTTTAAA
>JANXRR010000035.1 GCA_025356795.1 Bacteroidia bacterium | reverse complement strand
CGCCAATTATCAACGATTCTGGTTGAGAGGGTAATGGTATTTTGTTTACGACCATCTGATGGAAAAGATTGTATTGGCTTGCATCGCCAATTAGAATTCCACCCAATAAATATTTTCCATCTTCTGAGATGTTAATTCTTTTATAAACCCCATTGCGCCTGTCTTGAAAGGCAATAGGAGTGCTCGTGTTTGCCTCTCCAAAGGGGTCTCCAAAACTGGCCACATCTACGCCTATCAACTTCAATTTTGTAGACATATCAAAGCCATTGAACTGTTTGGATGAATTACCCAAAAGTTGATTGACTACAATATCAGCCATCTCATAACCTGGTGCCACAAGTCCATACACCATATTGTTATGAACTGCTACCTCGCCAATGGCGAAAATAAATTCATCACTGGTTTTTAAGTTGTTATCCACCACCACACCGCCACGCGGGTGAACGGCAACACCGCATGACTTCGCTAGTTCATCGCGCGGACGAATGCCTGCAGAGATCACAAGCATTTCTATTCCAAGTGTTGAATTATCAGCAAATTCGAGGCCCTCCAGCTTTCCGTTACCAGCAATTTTTTTTGTGCTTTTACTGGTGTGAATGGTAAGGCCTAATTGTGAAAGCTTGTATGCAAGCACGGTTGAGCCAACCTCATCAATCTGCCGGGGCATCAATCGAGGGGCAAATTCCACCACGTGGGTTTCCAATCCTAAATCAAGCAACGCTTTGGCTGCTTCCAAGCCTAACAAACCCCCACCCATTACGGCAGCTTTCTTTACTTTGCTACCGTATTTAATTATTTGGTTTAAATCTTCAATCGTTCGATAAACAAAAACGCCATCACGTTCCACACCTTCTAACGTGGGTACAAAGGCACTTGATCCGGTAGCCAATACTAGGTAATCATAGTAATCAGTCTTACCAGCATGTGTTTTAATTTTTTTGTTTTGCCGATCAATCTCTGTGACCAATTCACTTGTATAGAGTTGAATATTGTTCTCTACATACCAAGTAAGCGGAGCCATCAACAGATCTTCGGCAGTGGAACCAGAGAAGTAGCTACTTAAATGCACCCGATCATATGCTGGGCGAGGCTCTTCTCCGTACACAATTATTTCCATTTCCTTTGATTGGGCGCGAAGCTTCTCACAAAATCTGAAGCCAATCATTCCATTGCCCACTACGATAATTCGATTCATTGCAAACGATTTAAGTAGATATTCGATTAAAAGTAAGTAATAATACGTAAATAATTACTTAGATACAAATAGAATACGTATTTTTAATTTCTGTCAGACATAATTTAATTCATTTACAGGGGCTTAGCATTTGATAAAAATTGTATGACCTTTAGGAGATGAATTTTCCTTCGAAACGTTTCGACAGCGCCATTGCCGCATTTGATAATTATAATGCCAAGGACCCTAACCTTGAAGAATATAATGGCAAGTCCTTTCCTAAAGAAGTACTTTATGCACAACGGATGACAGACCGCCTTAATAGCTTTGCTCCGGCAGCTGGGGAGGCTGTTCAACTTGCAGTTCGCTGTCAACATATAGGTAGATGGGAAATTGCGCGCAGCAATTATCCGATGGATAAAAAGGGATACTTGCAGTGGCGATCTGAAGAAAAGATGCATCATGCCCAAATAGCCGAAAGCATTTTGAAAGATTGTGGCTACGACCAGGAATCAATCAATTATGTTAAGTTTTTAGTTCTCAAAAAAGAACTATTTACAAACCCTGATACGCAGGTAGTGGAAGATATTGTTTGCTTGGTATTTATGGGATATTACGTAGAAGATTTTGCTATAAAACACAATGGCGAAAAGGTAATTGATATTATACGTAAGACGGCTAAGAAGATGTCTCCTATAGCACTTGAAGATATTAGTCAGTTGTTACTTTCAGCTAAAATTCGATCTTTGCTGCAACAAGCCGTGTCTCCTACTCAGCTTTTTAGATTTGAAAAAAGTTTCATGCCCGACAATCTCAGGTGCATACCCATGACAGTGAGATTTAAACTAGATACCTGTTGTATTAAACTTAAAATAACTGAATGGAACTTTCTTAATGAGGATGAACGCACTTATTTAGTAAACACTCCTGCAAAAACAGAAAAAGAAATAGCGGAGTATCGAGAATATCTTCAGCATATCGTATGGCATTATTCAGGTGAAAAAGTCTCGGAGCAAGCTAGTGAACCAAACCCAGCATGGGCCAATTTCGAAGTAATTCATGATTCCGTAAAGGCCAAGGCATTTGAATTTGGATGGAATATATTATTATCCGAATGGCATTGCCTCAGCGACTTGCAGCGATTTGCCTTGCTTAAATTAAGTAGACCAAGCCATGAGAACAAGAATTTCTCTAAAGCCATGGAAGAATTTGGACTTATTCGGTTATAATAGATCTACTGGTAAATTAAAATTTTTGAAGAAAGGCTTCCATGTTTTTTGTGGATTTATATACATGGCATTCAATTGCTCAAGCACAAAGATCAGGCTATGTCTTGCTAATCCCTGTTCCTGATGTGTTTCTAATATCCTAGCTAAACCACGAGCTTTATAAATCCCGCAAAGTGGCTCGATTTG
>JANXRR010000625.1 GCA_025356795.1 Bacteroidia bacterium | reverse complement strand
GCAGCTTGTAATAAATAACTTAGTTGATCTCCAACACAATAATTGTTTGTCTTGCTGCTTTCATAGCAGGTTTTATTGATGCCATTGTTGGTGGAGGCGGATTAGTGCAAACGCCTGTTTTGTTTATGACGTTCCCACATCTTTCGGTTGCAAGCTTGTTGGGCACAACTAAGATACCCTCCTTTTCAGGCACTGCTGTTTCGTTGTATCAATATGCAAGGCGTGTATCGATAGAATGGAAGTTTATTACGTGGGTGGCACTGGCTGCCTTTTGTTCGTCAATGCTTGGTTCACGCCTAGTAAGCTTTGTGAGCAACCAAACATTTAAGCCAATCATTCTTGTTGCACTTGTTATTGTCGCCATTTACACATACACAAAAAAGAATTTCGGGCAACAAGAAGAAAAGAGTCTATCGTTTCAACAATCATTGTTAAGAGGAATAAGTGCTGGCCTGCTCATCGGCTTCTATGATGGATTTATTGGGCCCGGAACGGGAAGTTTTCTTGCACTAATTTTTATAAGTCTGTTGGGTCATGATTTTATGAGTGCCAGTGCTCATGCTAAAATCGTAAACTTATCAACTAACCTTGCTTCAATAATTTACTTTGCAATCAATGGCAATATTTTGTTTGAACTTGCGCTACCCATGGCAGTTTGTAACATGATTGGCGGCTTTCTCGGAACGAGGTTCGCCTTGCTAAAAGGAAATAAATTTATTCGTATATTTTTCTTGTGCGTGGTGTGCGCTACCATTGTTCGGTTTGGGTACGATGTGTTTTTCAAGTAGCATCACGTTTAATTTTTTACTTTCGCAGTATGAACCGCATCGATCGCCTCACCGCTATTCTCATTCATTTGCAATCAAAAAAAATCGTGAAAGCAGACGAGATTGCCACCCGCTTTGAAATTAGCTTGCGAACAGTTTATCGCGATGTGAAGGCTTTGATGGAAGCGGGAGTTCCTATTGGGTCCGAAGCGGGCACTGGTTATTTTATTGTGGATGGGTATCATTTACCGCCCGTTATGTTTACGCAAAACGAAGCCAGTGCCATGATGATGGCTGGTAAATTAGTGGAGCGACTAACCGATCAATCTGTTCAAGGGGCTTTTAATGAAGCGATGCTTAAAATTAAGTCGGTGTTGAATGCAGCTCAGAAAGATCATCTTGAAATTCTACACGATCACATTGCTGTCTTTAAGCCGCATACACATATTCCTGATCAACCTGGCCACTTTCTTACAGATCTGCAAAAAGCAATTGCAGGTAAACAATTAATACATATCGATTATATTAATACTCAAAATAGAATTACGCACCGGGCCGTAGAACCCATCGGCTTGTTTTACTACAGCACTGCATGGCATTTAATAGCTTGGTGCCGCTTACGCAATGGCTTGCGCGATTTTAGAACAGACCGAATCAAAGAGTTAAAACCAGTAAATGAAGTTTTTAAAGGGCGTAGTATTTCTACCATGCAAGAATATTTCAATAGCCTGCAACAAACACCTACTGAAATGAAAACGGTATCCGTTTTATTTAATAAAAAGGAAGCAGAATATGTGAAGAATTCGCGCCACTATTTTGGCTTTGTAAATGAAGAGGAGCTGGATGGGCAAGTGCGGATGAAATTCATAACAGCCGATTTGAACATGCTGGCTCGCTGGTTGCTTTCGTATGGGAGCGGTGTTGACATAGAGCATTCAGACGAATTGAAAGACATCATTCAAATATTGGTGGAAGAGCTTCAAAGGCATTACCTAAAAAATGTTGAGCAGTCATTACTTGTCGGACACCTTCAAAAATAATTCACTTATTTTTTTTATACTGACATAGGGTTGTCACTGGCGTGGAGTTGTTTTGGGAAAAAATATACATGACAACACAAAACCAACCATTCGTAAAAGAGGTAAGGCCTATCAATTTTTTATTTCATCACACCGAAACAAAGATTAGCGATTTGGTAAATCACATACCTATCGCAAAAGAACTCTTCAAAGAATCAGGTAGATTAAATCTGTATCCAAGTGGGCCAATTCATTGGCATTATCTTGGTTTTATGGGTGATGAATCCAAACCGTTCACGTTAGAAATTTGTTTGCCTGTAGCAAGTATCCCGCTAGACTACCAAGGTGATTTTCTTTTCAAGCGCACTGAAATATTTAAATGCGTTTCATTTATTCACGAAGGTGGTTGGAACATGATTCCAAAAAGCTATGGCGTAATTCTGCAATTTATTCAGCAGCAGCAACTACAACCAAATGGGGTGACACGCGAATTATACATAAATGCTGATTTTGTAGACCTTGATGCAAATGTTACAGAAATACAAATGGGAATAGACTAATATGCAAGTCTTAGTTTTTTCAACTTCTGTAAATTCAATGGCTCAGGTGACATCATTAAAACCATTGATTGGGAAAATAAATGGAATTTAGCACTTGATGACAGCGATCGTATCTTACGAATTATCGCTGATCATGTAACAACAAAAGCGATCGAATTGCTAAATGAACAAGGTCTTAATTGTAATGAACTAGTATAATTTTAAAACTTAAAAATTGACATGGAAACATTAACACTTGAAGTAACAACAGGAATCAAAGCATCAAAAGAAAGTGTGTGGAAAGCACTTACCGACCCCGAACAAATCAAGAAATATTTTTTCGGCACTGAAACAAAATCTGATTGGAAGGTGGGAAGCCCAATTACTTTCAGCGGAGTGTGGGATGGTAAGCCTTATCTAGACAAAGGAACAATCTTACAAATTGAAGAACTACAAATCCTAAAGTATAATTATTGGAGTTCGTTTTCAGGAACAGAAGATGTGCCTGCCAACTATGCCAATGTTACATATTCATTGGAAGAAAGAAATGGAGAAACATTGTTCACCGTTACTCAAGACAGCATAAAGAACAATGAAGCACGTGAGCACTCAAAACAAAATTGGCAAATGATCATGAATTCCCTGAAAGAACTTTTGGAAAAATAATTCCCTTAAAAACTGGAAGGGAGTGACTATAAAAATTCAAGTCACACAGTTTGAGTTTTTATTTTATTTTTGTGGTATGGATTGGAGAGGTAAAATAGTTTCAGATAGAAATGTACTTGCTGGGAAACCAGTTGTAAAAGGGACAAGACTTTCTGTAGAGTTTTTGTTGGGGTTGTTTGCCAATGGCTGGCAAGAGTATGATGTTTTAGAAAATTATCCCTCTTTAAAGAAAGAGGATATTCAGGCGGTTTTTGCTTTTGCCCAAGACGGATTAAAGGAAGGGCTCTTGTTTGAATCTAGGCTTTCAGTATGATAAAACTCTTGGCGGATGAAAATTTCCCATCAAGAAGTGTTGATATACTGAGAGCCAATGGATTTGATGTTCTCTGGATACTAAGATCCTATCAAGGAATATCAGACGCAGAAATAATTAATTTAGCAAACGCGGAACAAAGGCTTATACTTACTTTCGATAAGGACTTTGGCCATTTGATTTTTAAAGAAGGGATTACAAAATTTCCTTCCCGAAGAGCCCGGCAATATTTCATTAATGCTTCTTAATAAACAAAACTTTGAAACAACTGGAGTCATTACCGTTATTGAAGAAAATTTTATAAGACAAAAGAAGTTTTGAACTCAACTCCTAATAAACTCACCGAATTCATCGATCTTGGTCTCATTGATTATCAAAAAGCTTGGGATTATCAAACCAATTTGTTTAATCAAACACTGGAAGTAAAAAAACAGAACCGCGACCTTGCCAGCCACGAACAACGAACAACTAACAACTATTTAATTTTCTGTGAACATCCACATGTATATACGCTTGGCAAAAGTGGTGATGA
>JANXRR010000248.1 GCA_025356795.1 Bacteroidia bacterium | reverse complement strand
AGTTTGGCCTTACGGAGTTCTTCCTGTAATTGCTTTACATCGGTTGGAAACTCTTCCTGAGGAAGATCATCATCATTCAATTTGATTTTGGGCTTTACTTTCTTCACTAGCTTTCCTTGAAATTTTGATACCCAATGGTGGATGACTCTAAAGTCAACTCCATGTTTGGCTCCCAATTTACGATAGATCGCACCACCCAACAAATACTCTGCTATTATAGCTTCTTGTTCTTGAATGGTTTTTTCTACTTTTCTCATCTTGTTTACACGTTAATTCGTGTAAACCTATTTCAGGACGAGACAGAAAATATCCAAGAGAATAGAATTGGCTCATTAGATTTATTTGGACACTATCTTCTATTATTCAAACTCGCCTATCACTTTTGCAGGTTGCCAGAAGAGATTGATCGCTAAGATAATTCTTGGGGCGAGGAAGAGCTCACCCCTCTAAATGTAGGCTATGATACTTAACTACTGAAAATACTCTTTCATGCGCTCGAAGAAGCCCTTGTCGCTGGCATCGGGCTGAGGGGCAAAGTTGGGCGAGTTTCTGAAACTCTCGAGCTTGGCTTTTTCATCGGCACTCAGCTTTTTAGGTGTCCACACATTTATATATATGAGCTGGTCGCCCGTGTTGTAGCCATTAATATCTTTCAATCCTTTTCCGCGCAGGCGGAGAATTTTTCCGCTCTGGGTGCCTGGTTCTATTTTAATGCGCACTTTTCCTCCTATAGATGGTACTTCTACGCTAGTGCCTAATGCAGCATCAATAAAACTAATATGAAGATCATAAATAAGATTTGATCCATCGCGTTTAAGTTCGGCATCTTCCGTTTCTTCGATTAAAATTAAGAGATCGCCAGGCACACCGCCACCTGGAGCTTCGTTGCCTTTACCTGCCATTGAAAGTTGCATGCCATCGCTTACGCCCGCAGGAACTTTAATGGCGATAAAATCTTCTTTGGAAACGAGGCCAGAGTTATCAACTCCCGAAGGACGTTTATCGATCAATTCGCCCGCGCCATTGCAAGCAGGGCAAGTAGCTGTTGAAACCATTTGGCCAAGCATGGTATTTACTACTTTTCTTACTTGGCCGTTGCCACCGCAGCTAGTACATTTTTTGAATGTAACGCCTTCGGCACGGATGAGGCGGTTTACTTTTATTTTCTTCTCAACACCATTGGCAATTTCTTCGAGCGTAAGCTTAAGTTTTATCCTGAGATTAGAACCCTTGCGCTGCCTTCCGCCACGGCTGCTTCCACCAAAGAAGCTATCAAATGGACTGCCGCCACCTCCGCCAAAAATATCTCCAAACTGGCTAAAGATATCTTCCATGTTCATATCATGACCACTGCCGCCACCACCACCTGGTCTAGAATGACCAAAGCGATCATATTGGGCGCGCTTCTCAGTATTGCTTAATATTTCGTAGGCTTCTGCAGCTTCCTTGAATTTTTCTTCCGCTTCTTTATTGTCGGGGTTTTTATCAGGATGGAATTGGATGGCCACCTTGCGATAGGCTTTTTTAATTTCATCGGCAGAAGCCCCTTTCGCTACACCTAAAATTTCATAGTAATCTCTCTTGGCCATGTCAACAATTCAAATGTTCAAAATCAGTATTTAATATTTTTGCTGCTCTGGCGTTAAGCAACTGGGGGCTGCTCAAAGTTTAAAACGCAGCGGGTGCCTATTAACTGCCTACCACAACCTTGGCAAAACGGATAACCTTCTCATTAAGCAAATATCCTTTTTCTACGGTATCTACAATTTTGCCTTTCAGCTTTTCGCTTGGTGCCGGTATTTGTGTAATTGCTTCGTGGAGGTCGGCATTAAATTCAGAGGCATTACCAGTATCCATTTGTTTTACTCCTGCTTGTTCAAAAATCTTTTTGAATTTATTGTGGATCAGGAAAAAGCCTTCGGCCTCTTTATCGTTTTTGTCTTTGAAAGTTTTTTCTGCCCTATCAAAGTCGTCAACCACGGGCAATAATGATTTTAGCAATTGCTCATTGGCCGAAGTAATCATTTCGATCTTTTCTTTCGCAGTTCTGCGCCTATGATTGTCAAACTCGGCATACAGGCGCAGATACTTGTCTTTAGCTTCTGCCAATTCGTCCTGAAGCTTTTTGGTTTGCTCCTGTTGCTCATCTTTTTTAGGCGATTGTTCTTGTTCTTGCGTTGCCGATGCGTCTGCTTCTGACGTGGTCTGATCTTTATTTATAATTTCTTCTTCTGGTAATGTGCTGTTTTCCATAAAATAAAAGCCTTAAAATCACCTGCACTTGACAAGAATTTTGCCAATATAATAAAGGTGACATTAAGGCAGGAGAATAACTCGCTACGAATTGGCTATCTTTTCTCTGCCAGCTCTTTTAGTTTTGGGTCATTTGATTGAAGCCACACATGGATTCACAACAGCTATTTTCTATTATGCAATTTTTTAAGGATGTCATTGGTTGCAGTATCAGATGAAATGCCGAAGCCTGCAACCAGAATGCCCTTTAATCCTGTGTTTGATTCAATAGCGTAAACAGTGGACTCGTCACCAGGGTCACTATCACCTTCATAGCGATACACATCTACAATTTCAAATTCATTGTGGGCAAATTTTTCTGCATGGCACACAAGACTGTTTTCTTCCAGATTAAAATCGATGGTAAAACCTTGGGCACGAAGTTGCTTGATGGCTTCGGTGATAGTTCCGTAGTGCGATTGCCTTTCCATATTGTGTTATAGTTTTAGGTAAGTTAACGCTTCTGTTGCTGAAAATCTTTTTTTGAATGTAAAGGCAAATGGAGTGTCTCCGTTCACCCGGATGTAATTCAGTCGCTCTTGGGCATCGGCAATGTTGGGTTTGCTATCTTCAGCCACATACCACAATGCCATGTGCATGTCTTTCATTTTCTCGAACCATTCTCTCCGTCTTTTAAATATTTCAAGGTGTGCAGTTTGGTACGTGAACGTAAACAAACGGTCAATATCTTTCCAGACCGACATATTCACGATCAAAAAATCATCGTTATAAATGGTGATGGAAGTGGCATTGTTTGCATCCTCTTTCAATCTCCAAATAAAGCCATCACTGGCTTCTGCCAGTGCATTGATTCGATCTAGATTGTCTACAAAATCGGCCATCAAAGGGTTATCAAGAGGGGCAATTATTTTAGCGATGTTAACTTGAGCAAGAGAGTAGTTCATTTCATAAACTAACAGAAAAAATTTCAAATGTCAACTTGCTTTAGTTGTTTGTGGTTTTAGCAATTGACGAATGCTCGCTAGGTGCGAAACGAGTACAATGGGGACCACAACACTTGGAAGCAAAACGTAAGGGAAAAAAGTAACGCCAACATTTGGTTGATCAAAGGCCAACAATTGAAATGGAGTTTTTGCAGATAAGATAGCAATGGATACAATGTTTGTTAGTAAACCTAGGCAAATGAAATTCCAAATAAGCAATACTCGCTTGCTGGCACTTTTTGAAACGTAGATCAGATAATAAACTATTGGTGACGTTAGCCCAGAGAGCACATCAAAGTTCCATCCCTCAAAAGTCATAATGGAAGGAATTAATCCTTGTAGGAAAATAAAGTAAAGAGTGATCTCTATAGGAATGCGAATAGTATGAATTATCGTGAGTTTTTGAAGCGACAAATTATCTAAATATTCTTTCCCTTTTTTTGAGGTAAGTAGGGCGAGAATGAAAACGACAGCGGGACCTAACAGAAAAATAAACCGAGGTGGCATTGTTGATGTGTTTAAGTAAAATCCAGTATAAGTAATTGCGGATTGAAAGACCATCCAACTAATGAGAATAAGCAATACCTTTTTGGAATTTCCAGAGGCTCGGTAAAATTGCCAAACGGTAATGAGCGTGGTACTAATAAATAGGGGTGCAGCGAAGACTGATAAATTTTCCATAACAAGTGTTTTTGTGAATTGATACCACAAAAGTTGAATGCTTGTCTGAAAAATCAACTTGCCATTTGGCAAGAAATAACTAGATCACAGAAACTATTTTTTGGAGAACTCTTTTCTAATTCTGCTGAGTGAAGTATCAGTGACACCTAAATAGGAAGCAATGTATTTAAGAGGCGCGTGTTGAAATATCTCCGGGTTAGTTTTTAATAATTGTTCATAACGTTGTTCTGCCGTTTTGTTAATCATAGAAAGTGTTCTTGCTTTAAAAGCTGCAAACCCTTTCACGAGCACTGTGCGGCCAAACTCCCTAAACTCGGGAACTGTATGGAACAGGTCATTTAGTTCTTTAAAGGAAATCACTAATGCTTCGCTATCTTCTAACGCTTCAATATTTTCTTGAGAAGGCACTCGCAGAAAAAACGAGGCTACTTCAAACACTAGGGTTTGTTGTGAGTAGAAGTTGAGTGTAACTTCGTTTGCTTCCGTATCGTGAATGAATGATCGCATGAAGCCTTGAGTAAGAAAAAGATATTCATCACTAATGCTTCCGGCCTTTAGTAAGGTTTCTCCTTTGTGGAATTTTCTTAGTGCGAATTTATCTACAATACTTCGCACAACCTCATCTTTTATGGGAAGTATTTTTTGAATGAAGTTTATAAGAATTTCTTTTTGGAAACCCATTGTTTTGTTTTTACATCAATGCAAATTCTTCCAGATCAAATCTTTCAATTCGGTGAGGCCTTGGTTGGCAAGTGAGGAAATAAAAATAAAGGGAATGTTTGAAGGTATTTCTTTACGGATAGCTTCTTTCAATTCATCATCCAGCATGTCCGCCTTTGTTATTGCCAATAATCTTTTCTTATCCAGAAGTTCTGGATTATATTTATTTATCTCGTTCAGCAAAATCTCATACTCATGTTGAATGTTAGAAGAATCGGCTGGGATCAAGAACAATAATAATGAGTTACGTTCAATGTGTTTTAAAAATCGGATGCCCAAGCCCTTACCTTCACTTGCGCCTTCAATAATGCCAGGTATATCGGCCATTACAAATGAAAGCTCGTTGCGATATTTTACTACACCTAAATTTGGAGTAAGTGTTGTGAAGGCATAGTCAGCAATTTTGGGCTTGGCAGCGGAAACAACAGAAAGTAACGTAGACTTACCTGCATTGGGGAAACCAACAAGGCCCACATCTGCCAATAATTTTAGTTCTAAAACGATGGTCTCCTCAATGCCAGGTTCACCTGGTTGTGCATGAGTAGGCGCTTGATTGGTGGAGGTTGCGAAGTGCTGATTTCCTTTTCCACCACGGCCTCCGGGAATGAGAATTATTTCCTGACCATGCTCACTTAGCTCACAAAGTAGTTCATCTGTATCCGCTCTTTTTGCAATGGTACCTAAAGGAACGTCAATAATTTCATCTTTGCCATAAGCACCAGTCATGTTTTGACTTTCGCCACCCTTACCATTTTCTGCGCGTATGTGTTTGCGGAATTTTAAATGTAGCAATGTCCAAAGTTGCGAATTGCCACGTAGTATAATATGCCCTCCGCGGCCACCATCACCACCGTCAGGCCCGCCTTTTTCAATAAATTTCTCCCGATGGAAATGCAAGCACCCCGCCCCACCGTTTCCCGACTTTGTATAGAACTTTACGTAATCAATAAAATTGAGATTGGACATGGTTGATGGGTTAAACGTTAAACGTTAAAAGCTATTGGAAATGAAACCAATAACAGATAACCAATAACTGATTACTTCTGATCGATTACAGAACAGATGTTAGTGAAGATTTCATCAATGGAACCAACGCCATGGATAGAGTTGAATTTCCCTTGTTTCTCATAATATTTCGCAACGGGTAGGGTTTCATCGAGATAAACCTGAATGCGCGTATTGATCTTAGATTCGTCTTGATCATCCACTCTTCCTG
>JANXRR010000566.1 GCA_025356795.1 Bacteroidia bacterium | reverse complement strand
ACAGGGTTATACCTAGCAATATTTTTTGTAGTTCATTTAAGTGCAGTTTTTGTTGGACGATTATTGCTGCACTTGGATACAAATTTTTACTTTGGAGTGGCAGGGCTTAATCATTTTCCAACAAATCTATTTTTTATTCCGTACTACTGAATAGCAATCATCTCTTTTTGGGGACACATTGCTGCAATTCACAGCGAAAAAATGAAACAAAGTATTTTTGGCTTGACACCAAATAGCCAATCAATAGTAATTTTAGTTTTTGGGCTTTGCCTGACACTAGTATTAATGTACGGCTTAACAAACAAATTTCAAGGTGTAGATATTCCGACAGAGTACAATATTTTGATTGGTAGGTAAAAAAAAACTAACGCACAACATAATGTTTATGCCAGCTTGGAGTGATGTGAAGAAACTTTAAGCTGAGCTTTTAAATTCTCTAATAGATACATTGATCTTTTAAAAAAAATTAACCAAAATTATCTATGAAAAAAATACTTTACATGTTATTCATTGTGCTTTCTATTGAGGCACAGGCCCAAAAGACAAAAACCGAAAACGTAGTTCTCATCACGCTTGACGGCATGCGCTGGCAAGAAATATTTAACGGTGCTGATTCCTCGTTTTTTAAACAGCAATTAATGATACGTGATGGGAAGCTGAAAGAAAAATATTGGCGAGATGATTTGATTGAAAGACGCAAGGCTCTTCTCCCTTTTTTTTGGAATACTATTGCTAAGGAAGGTCAGTTGTATGGCAATCGTGCGTTCAACAACTTTGCTAATGTTACAAACAATCAATTATTCTCTTATCCGGGGTATAATGAATTGCTAACAGGAGCGGCAGACAACGAACGTATTCACAGCAACGATAAATTTTACAAGCCAAATACCAATGTGTTGGAATTCATTTATACACAGCTCGCTTTTAAGGGCAAAGTTGCCGCCTTTGGTGCCTGGGAAGTTTTCCCCTACATCATTAATGACAAACGAAACGGTATATTAGTAAATGCTGGCATGATGCCTGCCACAGGCAATATGTTAAGCGAAGGAGAAAAGCTGTTAAATGCATTGAATTCCTTCATTGCCAAACCTATTTGGAGAAACGCGATTGGATGCGCCCACCTTTTATTATGGATTTGAATACCTAAAAAAGAATCAACCCCGTGTACTCTATTTGGCCTTTGATGAGACGGATGACTTTGCTCATGGTGGCGAATACGGAGCTTACTTAAATTCCGCTAACTATACCGATCGATGGATCAGTGAGCTTTGGACGTATGTGCAGTCGAATCCTACCTACAAAAATAAAACCTCGTTGATCATCACTTGCGATCATGGAAGAGGCAATGATAGTAAGACCTCAAAGATCATGGACAAAAAATACAAGAGTCTGGACAAATATGGATGGCTTACTTGGGGCCTGATACTCCGGCTTTGGGCGAACTGAAATCCGAAGGTCAAGTATATCAAAATCAAATAGCAAAAACCTTGGCCGCTTTGCTTGGATTAAATTACACGAGTGATAAACCGGTGGGTGAAGCAATCAACACTGTGATAAAAAAATAGATGATATTTTATCGTTGATGATTAAGAATTTCTTTTATAGCGTAGGATCCTTTCTCGGAAGTTAAACTTCAGAAAAAAATAAATCAAAAGAATAGTGCGATCTTTCTAGTCGCACTCTTTGAAAACTGATGTAGCAATATCTAATTGAAAGACAAAGTTCGCAAATGCGGTTGAGTGGTTAATTATTTCAACAGGGCGGCTTCTACTGTTTCAGCATATTGAATATCCATCAGGTTGAATTTTTTTTCTGGATATGTTGCATTGATTTTTTCGCGACCAATGCGAACACTTTGACGAAAAACATCGTCCGTTGGCAATATCTTCCTGTGCGTTTTGAGCCCTTGATCAAACATTTTTTCTTTCCATTCTATAAAATACCACTCCATAGAAGGTTGATGAAACACTGTTAATTTCCGTTTGTCAAAAATTAATTTTGTGAGATTCTTTTTCTTTGCCAAGTCACCTATGAAGGTGAATATTTCTTTGAAGGGTTCTAAGGGGATATAATTTGCCGTGGCTTCTACAATGGCCGTTTTAGGTGAATTAGCTACCGTGTAAACAATAGCATGCTTAAATTCTTTTTCTTTTATCAAGTTTTCCATAATTGTTATTTTTGTTCCTGAAACAGAACACAATTGGTTGTATAATGTTTACACAATTTTAGAAAATTACAATATTCCACAAAAGCTAAATCATTGCTGCAAGAAATGGAGGAAAGTGAAAATGTATCCAAGCTTCGTGAACTGCTTGATCAGCGCACAATGGCATTGATGGAGCGAGAAAGCGATCTGGCCGATCGCATGGAAGAAATTGATGCACAAAAAGAAGAGCTCACTGCTGCAATAGAAGAGCTTGAAGATAAAAACAATAAGTTGTTGGGTACACTAGCAGAACTTAAAGAAAGAAATTATGAACTTGACCAAATATTATACAGGGCATCTCATGACCTTAGATCACCCATCGCTTCCATTAACGGTGTGCTTTCTATTCTAAAACTAGAAACCTTAAATGAAACCCAACAGATTTGTGTTGATCACATTCAAGATCAATCACATCAAATGGATGAATTATTGAAAGCATTGTCAACCCTTGCCAAAGCGATAACAAACGATTTACACTTTTGTAAATTTGACGTAGCGGAGTTAATTAAAAGTTGTATTTCTGATATTCGGTTCACACCAAATTTTCACTCCATAGATTTCCAATTTCATTTCAATGCAACTAAAGAAATATTTTCTGATCAGTTATTAGTAAGCATTGTGATTAAAAATATTCTTTCTAATGCTATTACATTTCGCCAGCCTTTGGTGCATGGTTCGATTGTGATAGAAACGAAACCTTCCGCAGCTGATTTTGAAATACTGATTACCGATGACGGGGAAGGGATTGCTAAGGATATACAGGCTGAAATTTTTAAAATGTTTTACCGGGGATCAGAACGTTCAAACGGATCAGGTTTGGGATTGTACATCGTCCATAAAATTGTTGAACAATTAAAAGGTAGTATTGATTTTGTAAGTGAAAATGGAAGAACTTCTTTTAAGATTAAGTTACCAAATACTATCATCTAAAAATGATATTCGCTAATTCACTCCTTCATAGTTAGATAGAGCGACTGTCTAAATATTGCTCAAGAGATCCAAGAAGTAATAGGTAGTCATTAACCTAATGTTAACTGAAATGTACTTTAAATTTCAGAAACCGATTTAGATTATTTTAAAGTTAATAGAGTTTCTCCCTTTGCCCCACAATTGATAATTAATAGGTAATAATTACCTCAATCTTACATCAAACTAGAGTTGTTGCTTTGCCACTAGTAATAATGGTGTTCATAGTTATAAACAAATTCAACAAAACCAATGAAAAAATTTTTACAAAAAGCGGTGAGTAAAACGCTTCGGAATTGTTTACTTTCCCTAGTAGCGTTAATGATAAGCTTCGGCACTGCTTCGGCACAAGAGCGCACAGTATCCGGCAAAGTAATTTCCGGAGAAGATCAACAACCCTTTCCAGGGGTAAATATTGTTGTGAAGGGAACCTCCAACGGTGCGGTAACCGATGTGAACGGGGCGTACAAAATTAATTTGGCTGCGAATGATGACATCCTTGTTTTCTCCTTTGTGGGCTTCATTTCACAAGAGGTTTCGCTTGCAGGTAGAACACTTCTTGATGTTACATTAGCTACCGACTCCAAGCAACTGGAAGAAGTGGTGGTAACTGCATTGGGTATAAAAAAGGAATTAAGAACTTTGGGCTATACTACCCAAGAGGTGAAAGGTCAAGATTTGGTAAAGGCGCGTGAGCCAAACCCTCTTAATTCATTGACTGGAAAAATCGCTGGCTTAACAGTTGGCCCTTCGGCTGAACTTTTGGGAAGACCTTCGTTAGTACTTCGCGGAAGATCTGACCTTTTGTTTGTTGTGGACGGTGTGCCTGTTAACTCTGATACATGGAACATCAGTGCCGATGATATTGAAACGTACACAGTGTTAAAAGGAGCGAATGCGGCTGCTCTTTATGGATTTAGAGGACAAAATGGAGCTATCTTGATTACCACCAAAAGGGGCTCTAAAGATAAAAGAGGTTTCTCGGTAGATTTTAATTCCAGCACCATGGTGGATAAAGGTTTCTTAACACTACCCGATAACCAAGCTGAATATGGTGCAGGCTCAAATTACGCTTACCGTTTTGGCGATGGCCCGTATGACGATGCGGGAGCTGGCGTGAAAGGCTCTGACCAACGTCCCAATGTATGGGGCCCTCGTTTTGAAGGTCAAAATGTAAAACAATACAATAGTCCTATTGGTGGCAATGGAATAAGAACAGGCACTCCTTGGGAGGCTCGTGGCAATGACAACTACCAGAAATTTATGGAGACAGGCATTCTGTCTAACAATAATATTTCCATTTCAGCTTCCAACGGTGCATCTGATTTACGTCTTTCTGTTTCTCATTCCTATCAAAAAGGCATTGCTCCCAATACAGGGTTGAATATTACCAACTTCAATATTTCTGCTGGGCACAATTTCAATTCAAAATTGCGCTTGGAAGGCAACTTAAATCTTAACCGCCAGTATTCTGATAACATTCCAGATGTGAACTACGGCCCCAACAGTTACACGTATATGTTTAAAGTGTACGGCTCACAACATTGGGATATTGACGACATGAAGGACTATTACAAAAACCCTGGTGTTGCGGGTTCTCAACAATATTGGTTTGAATATGGCCGTAACAATAATCCATACTTTATGAGCTACGAATGGCTTCGCGGACATTATAAAACGGATGTGTATGGCTTCACTAAATTGAGCTATAAAATAACTGATTACCTCAATGTGTCTTTCCGTACACAAGTGTCAACTTGGAATTCGCTCCGCAATGAAAAACTACCTTACTCAGCTATTATTTATGGTAGGGATTTCAGACAAGGTGACTATCGCGAAGACAAACGCTCTTTGTTTGAAAACAATACCGATTTATTGATAAACTTCGACAAGAAGATCACACCTGACTTTCATATCACAGCCACTGTGGGTGGAAACATTCGCGTATTTCAATACAATTCATCATGGGAAAGCACAGATTACTTGATCGTACCAGGGGTTTACAATTTTGCTAACTCACGCAATGCAAAGCTGCTTTACAATTTTAAATCAGATATGCAAGTTTTTAGCGCGTTTGCAAGTTTTGACTTCACCTACAAAAACTTTGTAACACTATCTGTTACCGGCCGGGAAGATAAGCTCTCCACATTGCCTCAAAACAAAAACTCATATTTTTATCCCTCTTTTGCTTTGAGCACAGTAGTCAGTGACTATTTAAAGTTACCCGAGGTTATTTCGTTTGTGAAAGTGAGAGGGTCTTTTGCCAATGTAAAAGGAGGTCTTACCCGAGCAAACATTGGCCCAGCTTGGTCTGCATCAGGGCAGGCTAACCCGCTAGGCTACGGTACTGATTACACTACTTCCTACGATGGCCCTAGTTACGATAACCAGAATATTTATTTAACCCGAAACTTATATAACAACGGCCCTGCGGCAGATTATTCTAGTACATTGGCAAATGCGGGGTTAAAACCTTTTTCAGTTGATTCGTATGAATTTGGTGCAGACGCTAAGTTCTTAGAAAACAGACTTGGGTTAGATGTGACGAGGTTTACAACCCAAGATGGCCCCCGTATTTTGGGGGCACCTACTGCTTCATCGACAGGATACAACAAGAAACTTGTCAATGACCTTGTCACCGAACGCCAAGGATGGGAAGTTGCAATATCTG
>JANXRR010000510.1 GCA_025356795.1 Bacteroidia bacterium | reverse complement strand
GGATACAGAATTGTGGATGTATCCACCTTTACTGGCCTTGCATCCTGAAATAGCAAAATCAGTTTTAGAGTATCGGTTTAATCGATTGGGAGCTGCTAAGAAAAATGCTTTTTCTCATGGTTACGCTGGGGCTATGTTTCCGTGGGAATCATCAGACGAAGGAACGGAAGACACTCCTGTATGGGCATTGACTGGTCCTTTTCAACATCATATTACAGGATGTGTTGGTTGGGCATTTTGGAAATATTATCAAGTTACCAAGGACAACAAATGGTTGCGCGATCGTGGTTATCCTGTATTAAAAGAAGTGGCTGATTTTTGGGCGAGTAGAGTGGAACGCAAAGGGTTAGGCAAATACGAGATTAACAATGTAATAGGAGCTAACGAATGGCAAGAGAATATTGATAACAATGCCTTTACCAATGGAATGGCCATTACTGTATTAAGATATGCGACTCAAGCTGCAAAGGAGTTGGGCATTGTTGCAAATCCAGATTGGGAACACGTGGCACAAAATATACCAATCCTGAAATTTCCAGATGGAACAACAAAAGAAAATGCCACTTATGATGGTGTTGAAATAAAACAAGCGGATGTTAATTTATTGGCCTATCCATTAGAAATTGTTTCTGATAGAGCCTTAATAGAAAAGGATTTGAACTACTATGAACCGCGCTTTTCACCTAACGGTCCAGCTATGAGTCATGCGGTGTTATCAACACTAGCTTCCAAGCTTGGCAATCCTGAAAAGGCATATAGTATTTTTGTGAAAAGTTATAAACCCAATGAAGTGCCGCCCTTTGGAGTGATCTCAGAAACGGCTGGCGGAACCAATCCTTACTTTGCCACAGGTGCAGGTGGTATGCTGCAGTCCGTTATATTTGGGTTTGGAGGTTTACAAATTTCCGATACAGGAATTACGCAAATAAAATTGAAATTACCTAAGAAGTGGAGTTCACTGGAGATTAGAGGGGTGGGGATAGAGAAAAAAACATTTGTCATCCGCTAATCTAATGCTTAAGATTTATCAATATTGCATTAACTCCTAACATGATAATCCTAATAAAGAGTTATTTAATTAATTTTAATAAACAACATCTCTTAATGTCCAGACTACTTGCAGCACTATTTTTATTTCTATTTCTGGCTTCCTGTTCAAAACCAAATACAGAGTATCAAGCGAAAGCTAGCAATCCTCAATTCTTACACAGATCTTTAAAAGAGATTACTGATCTTATTGTGCATGATATTTTCTCTCCGCCACAGGCAAGTAGAATTTATGCTTATTCAAGCATTGCTGCGTATGAAGTTGCCATTGCTGGCGATTCTACTTTTAAAACCTTAGCAGGTCAATTAAATGCCTTGGAGAAAGTTCCTTCCCCTGAGCCTAACGTAGAATATTGTTTTCCATTAGCATCCACACAAGCCGTGTTAAAAATTGGAAAAGCGCTGGTTTTTTCTGAAGATAAAATGGATGGTTTTTATGAAGGCATCATGAAGGAATTTAAGGACACAGGCATACCCCGCGAGGTGTATGACCGTTCCGTTGAATACGGAAACAAAGTAGCTGATCATATTTTGCAATGGGCATCAAAGGATAATTATAAACAGTCGCGATCATTTCCTAAGTACTCTATTCAAAGTGATCCTGCTACTTGGAAGCCAACGCCTCCTGCTTATATGGATGCAGTAGAACCTCATTGGAAAAAAATCAGAACTTTTGTGATTGACTCGGCCGCACAGTTTAAGCCAGAAAGACCAACTCCCTTTTCAATTAATAAGACAAGTCAATTTTATAAAGAAGCATTAGAAGTGTATGAGAAAGGAAAAACGTTAACAGAAGAGGAAAAAGCGATTGCAAGCTTTTGGGATTGCAATCCATTTGTTATGAATGTGAGAGGTCACGTGATGTTTGCGACAAAGAAAATTTCTCCTGGCGGCCATTGGATCAACATTACAAGAACAATTTGCAATAATAGTAAGAAAGGATTTAATGAATCAGCTCAGGCATACGCTATGGTTTCGCTTTCCTTGGTAGATGCCTTTATCAGTTGCTGGGACGAGAAGTACAGAAGCAAAATGATTCGCCCAGAAACGTATATCAATCAATACATAGATGAGAATTGGATACCGTTGCTGCAAACGCCACCTTTCCCAGAATACACAAGCGGGCATAGTGTTATCTCAAGCTCCGCAGCCGTTGTAATGACAAAATTATTTGGAGATAAGTATGCATTCACCGACTCAACTGAAGTGGAATTTGGAATGCCCCCAAGGCAATTCAAATCATTTATTCAAGCATCAGAGGAAGCAGCCGTCAGCAGAATGTATGGCGGTATACATTATATGCCAGCGTGTGATAATGGCAAACTTCAAGGAAGAAAGATTGGAGAGTTTGTTTTATCAAAAATTGTGACAAGGAGTAGGAACTAAAACCAACTGGGTCGTTTAAAGCTGCTATTTCTCACGCTTGTACAATCAATACATCTTGTAGGATAATGAAGTTCTGAAAAGTCACCATCAAAATCGCATTTTGAGCCAAGTAACGGAAAGGGCAGGTCTGATGAATAGAATGCCTTCCGATTAAA
>JANXRR010000458.1 GCA_025356795.1 Bacteroidia bacterium | reverse complement strand
AAAATGCCAAAGGCAAAAATTTAATGAGAAAAAATACTGCAAAAAGACGAAGGAATAAATCTTTTATTTATGAGCAAGGCCAAAAGTGAAATCATAATCAATTCTAACAATAGATAAGATGAGCATAGAAAAATCCGATTTGTTTTCATTAAAAAACAAAGTAATTATTGTGACTGGTGGCACTGGCGTACTGGGCAGTTCATTTGTAAATGCTATTGTAAAACAAGGTGGAAAGGTGGCGCTGCTGGGAATTAGAAAAGAAGTTGGCATACAAAGAGCTGAAGAAATCATCAGTAATGGTGGCAGTGCAATTAGTATTTGTGCCAATGTATTGGAAGAACCTCAACTCATTATTGCACGCGACACAATTATGAATACTTATGGACGCATTGATGGATTAGTCAATGCTGCCGGTGGCAACGTACCGGAAGGTGTACTCTCTCCCGATAAGGACGTATTTGATTTGAATATAGAAGGAATGAAAAAAGCAATGACCCTCAATTTATGGGGCACCATAATTCCGGTACAAGTATTTGGCCCAGAGATGGCGAAGTCGGGTGGGGGTAGCATTGTGAATATTTCTTCAGTTAGCTCCAAAAGAGCACTGACTCGTGTGCTGGGATACAGCATGGGTAAGGCAGCCGTTGATTGTTATACAAAATGGTTTGCTGTTGAAATGGCCAATCGGTATGGCGATTCCATCCGAATGAATTCAATCATGCCTGGGTTCTTTTTGACGGAACAGAACCGAACATTATTAACTAATCTAGATGGTAGTTTAACAGAGCGTGGTCATTCAATTATCAGTCACACCCCCTTCAAAAGATTTGGACATCCAGAAGAATTAGTTGGAGCATTGATCTGGTTATTAAGCGATGCTTCTAAATTTATTACGGGAATGGACATTGGTGTTGATGGTGGGTTTACAATTAACAGTGGTGTTTAGAAAAAGGAGATCTTAAATGGTAACAAAATATTTTCCTTCTTACGGACAAGCAAATTTTAGGATGGAGCAAACCATGCGCTGGTATGGACCTACCGATCCTGTTTCATTATCCGATATCAAACAAGCGGGTTGCACTGGTATAGTTTCTGCATTGCACCACATACCCAATGGTCAGGTATGGACGATCAATGAAATCAATGCACGCAAGGATATTATTGAAAGTGCCGGACTGGTTTGGAGTGTAGTGGAAAGTGTGCCGGTTCATGAAGCAATAAAAACGCAAACGCTAGGCTTTCAAAAATACATTGAAAATTATAAAGAGAGTTTAAGAAATCTTGCTGCCTGCGGAATTAAAAATATTACTTACAATTTCATGCCGGTGTTGGATTGGACCCGAACCGATTTAAGTTTTGGTGTAGAAGATGGATCAAAAGCCTTGCGTTTTGAGATGGCTGCTTTTGTAGCATTCGATCTTTTTGTTTTAAAACGTAACGGTGCAAAAAAAGAGTATGATGATGCCACCATAATAAAAGCCACCAATAAGTTTGCAGCAATGACTGCCCATGAAAAACTTTTATTGCAGCGCAATATCATAGCAGGCCTTCCGGGAAGCGAAGAAAGTTTTACGCTTGAGCAATTCCAACTGGCGTTGGATGCATACAAAGAAATTGATAGAAGGAGATTACAACAGCATCTCATTTATTTCTTAAAACAAATTATACCCACAGCCGATGCTGCTGGTGTTGTGATGGCGATCCATCCAGATGATCCTCCGTTTACAGTATTAGGATTACCCCGCGTAGTATGCAATGCCGATGATATTCAGGCATTGATTGATGCTGTGCCCTCGCTTTCAAACGGACTTTGCTTTTGCACGGGTTCGTATGGCGTAGTTGCCAGCAATGATTTGCCAGCTATGATTAGAAAGTTTAGCAATCGCATTCATTTTATCCACTTGCGAAGCACGCGAAGAAATGAGGTTGGAGATTTTTATGAAGAAAACCACTTGGAGGGCGATGTGGATATGTATGCAGTGATTAAAGAATTGGTGAAGGCGATGCAGCAAAGAAAATATTCTATTCCCGTAAGGCCCGATCACGGCCATCAGATGTTAGATGATTTAAAAAAGAAAACGAACCCAGGATATTCAGCAATAGGCCGCTTGCGCGGAATGGCAGAAATACGTGGAGTTGAATTGGGTGTATTAAGAAGTTTAATGGAGAATAGTAATGGTACAAAATGAAATGCTGATTACAGATGATTTTTTATTAAGTACAAATGCGGCAAAAAATCTTTACTTTGATTATGCGAAAGAGTTGCCAATAATTGATTATCACAATCATTTGCCACCAGATGAAATAGCAAACGATAAGAAGTTTGCTAACCTTACCGAGCTTTGGTTAAAGGGCGACCATTATAAGTGGCGCTGCATGCGAGCGCTGGGTGTTCATGAGAACTTGATAACTGGCAGTGCTTCTGATGAAGAAAAATTTGCTGCTTGGGCATCATGTTTACCGCAAACTATTCGCAATCCGCTTTTTCACTGGTCCCAAATGGAACTCCAAAATCCCTTTGGTATCAATGATTATTTGACTAAAAACTCTGCCTCAGCTATTTATACACATTGCAACCAATTACTTCAGCAAGACCGTTTTTCTACAAAAGGTTTATTAAGGCATTTTAAGGTAGAGATGGTGGGTACAACTGATGACCCTTGCGATGACTTAAAATATCTTAAGCAAATTAAAGGTGATGGATTTGAAATAAAAGTATTACCTTCCTTCAGGCCTGATAGAGTATTTAACATTGGCGATCGCAATTCATTTTTATCCTATATCAAAAAGCTTGAAGCAGCCACCTCTATTACAAT
>JANXRR010000448.1 GCA_025356795.1 Bacteroidia bacterium | reverse complement strand
TAAACAGGTACGAAAAACGTGGAAAGAATTGCCTTCCACGAACCCAACAAAATTAACCCTGGTTTGGTTATCGGTGCTGAACTATAAACCCATCCGGCTCTAAAATCATCAGAAAAAGCAATCTGAGTCATTACGGTTTGAATTACCAGAAATACTGAGTAAATAATAAAAATATGGACCGACTCGTTTGGTAAGTTTTCTAATGTAGTTTGTATGGATTCATTTTGTTTGAATAGAAATACAAAACCTAAAATTAAGATGTAACCTATGCTGGGATAAATCTTCAACTTGAGCTTTCTGTCACGAGCCAAAGAAGCTAAAGTTAAATCAAATGAGGCACGTTCAACACCAGCTTGTGTAATTAGATTACGAAAACTAAAGTGAGATCTTTTTTTAGTTCCAATTTGAATCTTGTTTTCAGTGATGGTACTGTTGGCACCCAAGTCGGCTAACTTTGCTGAAAACGTAGATGAGAAATAGTTACTTATAATGTAGAATGCACCCATGGAGAACGCAAATGCGAATAACGTGCACAGGATGTGGATAAAATCAAAGTTACGACTGTAAAAAGTATCAATTAAACCTGCCATCCACATTGGAGGGACAAAGGCACTCCACCAAGGGAGTGTAAAGGCAACATCGGTCATTAAATTATTTGTTATCAAGCGAGGCAACAATTGATAAGCTCCCATCATTATAATGGCCATCACAATTTGAAAGTAATTGATAATCGTTTTCAACTTTTCTTCACTTGTAAAATGCATCAGCACAAGATAAAGGCCGTTGGTAAGCATGGCTGAAAAGAAGACTGAAAGAATTGTTGTTAAAATGACAAGCGAACCTACACCAAATCCATATTTTATAAATGAGATAATAATTGAGCCCAACGATAGGCCTATCACTATTTGACCAATGTATAAAATAATGTGGGTGATGCGGGCCGCCAATAATGTTTTGCTGCTCACGGGGCGTGGTAGTATAATAGTGTTATCGCTGGTGTCTAATAATACTGATGAGAAATCGGAAATAAGTGTAAGCGATACCATTACTATTACATACGAATGGTAAATTGTGAAGGCAATTAAAAATGAGGGGATCGCGTAAATTAAGTAGGCAAAGAATAAACCGAAAAAGCCATACAGTAATAAAACAAATAGAAAGCCATGAGAGGTGTCTTTCTCTTTTTGTTGATTGAAACGGAGCGTGTTTCTACGATTGTCCATGAGCATTTTGGTTGCTACAATGGTTCTTAGTTGGTCGAAATTCACGCCTATTAATTCATATAACCATTTAAATAGGCCGATAAATTTTAGTAGAAAATAAATCATACATTATTGTTTAATATGCCTATGAATTGTTCAGCAACCTGATGATGCTCTTTGTTTCCCGTAAGTTGGGTAAAGATTTCTTCTAACGAGCCTTGATGTGATGCCTCATTGAGTTGAGCAAAGGAACCATTTGCAATTAGTTCTCCCTTATTAATGATGATTATGCGATCAGAAATTTTCTCTACCACATCCATAATATGCGAACTATAAAAAATTGTTTTCCCACTATTTTTTAGTTGAACTAAAATTTCCTTCACAAGAATTACTGCGTTCGCATCTAGTCCAGAAAGAGGTTCGTCTAGAAAAATAATATCTGGGTTATGAATAAGGCCTGCAATCAGTAATACTTTTTGGCGCATGCCTTTGGAGAAGGTATTCATACGCATTTCCAACTGTTTACTCAAATCAAAGAGAAGTAAAAGTTCTTTTGCGCGTGTTGAAATCACCCGGTGTTCTAATTGATAAAGTTGACCAACAAACGATAAATATTCTAATGGAGTAAGTGTTTCGTAGAGAGCAGCATTTTCTGGGATGTAACCAATTTTGCGTTTTGCTTCTAAAGCCTGGGTGCGAATATCAAAACCCAACACGTTTACTTCACCTTCAAATTCGGGAGTAATTCCTGTAAGAATTTTAATGGTAGTGCTTTTGCCTGCGCCATTGGGGCCAATGTATCCAATTATTTCTCCTGACTCAATCGTTAGGTCTATATTCTTTAATACTTCTACTTTTTGATAACTCTTAGAAAGCCCTTTTACTGAGATTATTGCCGACATATTAACTCGCTTTATTTTGGGTTAATATAGGAATAAAACCGCTATGGCAGGATTAGACAAAAAGTCTAGTAACAGAAAAAACATGGCTCTTTTTCTGACTAAATGACGTGCATATTTGTAGGTACAATTATTGTCTTGAAGAGCGTAGTAAAAAAAGTTTATGAAATCTACTTTGAATATCCCAGCAGAATTGCTTACAAGTATCGATATGATCAATACTCTTTCGGGAGGTATATCTCAACCTATCATTCGCTTTCAACAATTTGAAACTTATCGTCAAGTTAATATTCGCATTCCTTCAATTGAATTGGATAACATTAAAATTGAAATCCAGAATAATCTGTTGATAATTTATTATTTAATTCCTTTAATGTCGCAGCATCAGCAACATAATTATCCTAAAGTAATCTATAATAAAGCTATTCCTTACTTTGTCGATCGCGAAGGAATAACTGCTTCTGTTATAGAAAGCGAATTAGCAGTGAGACTTCCTTTCAATGAATTGGCCGGAGGCTTTAAGAAAAGTATTTCTATTTCTTACTAATTATTTTTGGCGAGAGAAGAAGTTGTCTAAACTTAGATTGCCAGGCCCAGCGAAGAGATAAATTAAACTTAAAACTACATACAAGAATGGATGCTGGTCTTCTGTAAGAACTTTACCATGACCTATAAAAAATGTGATTCCCGTAAAGGTTAAAATTAGCAGCACGCAAGCAGTTCGTGTAAATAAGCCAAAAACCAATAATAGGCCGCCTACAAACTCACTTCCTTTGCCGATATAAGCCATTATAACCGGAACAGGAAAATGCAAGTCTTTCAACCACTTTCCATAATCAGCAATTTGCTGGGCGTTAAAAATTTCAAAGCCATGATACAGAAGAGTAATTCCAACAAACATCCGTACTAGGGAATAACAATTTTCCCATAAGGGGTAAGGTTTTATTAGCCAATTCATTTGCAATTGAGTTAATAATTAAATGTAACTAAAATCTTTTCATATCTCTCAAAATTGGTTGTTTCTTGGTTTGTGTTCTAAGATATTTGTGGATTACACAATAATCCCATGAGATTAGCTCAATTAGCGAGGAGAATTGGCATCAGTCAAACAGAAATAGTTAAATTCCTTGCTCATAAAAATATCATTATTGCACAGAGTTCAAATGCTAAAATTGAAGATAATGATGTGAAATCAGTGGTTGCTCAATTTGCCCCTGAGTTGGAATTGGAAATTCAAAAAGCGGAAGAAATTCAAAATGACAACAATGTAATTGAAGAGGTTGTTGCAAATGATGTTACACCTATTGAACAGGAGGAAAAGATAGTTGTAGAAGAGTTGATTTCGATAAGCAATCAGGAGCCTTTAGAAGTAAATGAAACGCTCTCTAATGATTCTCATGAAGAGATTATCCCCCATCTGATAAGAGCTCCAAAAATTGAATTAGCTGGATTAAAAGTAATTAGAAAAATCGATTTGCCCGAAGCTAAAAGGAAACAAGAGGGAAAAGAATTGGCAGAGGTGCGCATTCAACCGGAAGAAAAAAAAGAGAGCCGAACAAAACGAGAAACTGACGCAATAAATAGAAGAACTACACACTATAAAAACCCAATTGAAGTTAAGCGCGAAAAAGAAGAAAAGGAAAAACTACAAAAAAATGAAGAAGCGGCAGCATATGAAAAGGAATTGAGAACTCAACGATATTTAAACAAAGTAAGAAGGCCAAAGGATGTGTTCAGGGAGCCAAAAGAAAAATTCGTTCCCTATAAGGAAAACAAACTAGTGGAGAAACAGAAAAGCGGACTATCTCTTTTTGAAAAGTTGATGAAATGGTTCTCATCAAGAGAATGAGTTTCCCAGATAGAAGAATCAAATTCCCAAATCGGAAAATGTGATTTTATAAATCCAGTATTTTGATTAAAATATTCATGTTTCTTTTTTGGCATTTTTTTGAATAACTTAGTAAAACACAAAACATTTATGAATTATAATACCGCTTTAATCAATCTTTATTACCTGCTCATCAATGTAGATGGAAAAGTAGAGGACCAAGAGATTACCATGGGAAAAAATATTGTTAGGACAGAGGGAATTAACCCAACTGACTTTGACAATCAAATGGAAAAATTGGTGACCAAGGATTCGGATGAACTCTACAAGGAATGTGTTACTAAGTTGAAAGGATTAACCCAGGCTCAACAGATAAGAAGTATAGCGTGGTTATGCATTACTGCAAACTCAGATGGTTTTATGGACAAATTAGAATGGCAATTGATTTACAGACTTTATAGTGTTGAATTAAAACTGGATCTGAATGAAATTTTGAAAATGCAAAAAACTCTTCTCACCGAAAATCAAAGACGAGTTATTGCTTAATTTTTTTGATAGGCGTGATGGCACTTGGTTGATGATCAAAGATTAGGTTTGGTTTCTTATTATTTCTGCACCCTGCCACTCTTGTGGCTAACCATGAACCTTTGAAAGGAGCTAATAGAACTCTTTCCAATTAGTTTACTTTTAGAAGTTCAACTTCAAAAATTAAAGTTGCAAACGGGGGTATTTGTCCACCGGAACCACGTTCGCCATAAGCCAAATCTTGTGGAATGTACAACATCCACTTATCGCCTTCATGCATTAATTGCAAGGCTTCAGTCCATCCTTTGATTACACGAGTCACACCGAAAGAAGCAGGCTGTCCTCGCCCAACAGAACTTTCAAATTCAGTTCCGTCAATTAACTTGCCTATATAATGCACAGTTACGTTATCACTTTCACTTGGTGTTTTACCAGAGCCTGTGGCAAGTACTTTATATTGTAAACCACTCGCTGTACTTTTAACACCAGGTGCAGTTTTATTTTTTTGAAGAAATGTTTGACCCTCCACTTTCACTTTTTCACTTTTTTTAGAAGAAGCCAACTGCATG
>JANXRR010000447.1 GCA_025356795.1 Bacteroidia bacterium | reverse complement strand
AAATCGAGACGATATTATCTCTCATCTCATCATCGTCTTCGATCACTAATATTTTCCGGCTCATACTATTTTGTCTTTGTTAGAGAATAAAATTCCCTATTGCCCCATTATTCTATTTTTCCTTATTTAGTATACATACTGTAAATTCTGTGCCAACACCCACCGTACTTTTAACTGTAATAGTTCCTTTTAACAGCTCAATATTTTTCTCCACAATATGAAGCCCAAGCCCCGTGCCTTTGAAGTTGGTTACGTTTCTTGTTCTGTAAAAACGCTCGAATATATGTACCATTTCGTCTTCCGGAATACCGATTCCATTATCTTTTACCCGAAGAATAAATTGGTCTTCTTTAGCATCGCAAGTAAGTAGTACTGTATCCCCTTCTCTGGAGTACTTTAGTGCATTTGAAATCAGATTTGTTAAAATGCTCCACAACACATGAGGATCTGTGAAAACATAGTGTTCGTCATTTAATTTTTTAAACTCAATTCGTTGCCCTTTTTGTTTTGTTGGTTCTACCTCGTTGATCAGTTCAAGAATGAAATTTTGGATATTGATTTTTACTGTTTTTATTTCAATTTGATTTTCTTCCAATCTCTCAATCGATAAAAATTCATTTAGGATCATGGTAAGATTACTAACTGAGCGTTTGATTCTATTGGTATGTATTGATTTCTTTTTTTGATAATCTTCATCAGAGAAATTCTCAAGAAGGAAATTGGACGAGAGTATTGTTGCTAGCGGTGTTTTGAATTCATGGGAAGCCATAGTTACAAACCGCGATCGAAGTTCTCCCAATTCTTTTTCTTTCTCTAGTGCTGCTAATAGTCCGTCCTCCATTTTCTTTCTTTCTGTTATATTTTTCAACACACAGAGTATTTCATTAATGGTGTTTGTTTCATCAGGCAAGGGCACCGCAGAAATGTGGTAAAATCGATCCTTTGCAGTTACCTCAAATGATATATTTTGACCATCAAATGCTTTTTTTATTTTCTCTAATGCATCTTCCGTTGCCAATGAATCTGGAAGCTTTGTTGAGTTATTGCCATGTAAGCCAAGCTCTGGCAAAATTATATCGTTAAGGTCTTTTCCATCAATTAATACATACTCCATATTTCTATTAAGTACACCAATTACCCCATCTGGAAAGTTATGGACTACCGCATCATATAGTTGTTGAATCTTTATTAGTTTTTTTTCTAACTCCTTACGTTTTGTAATTTGAGATTGTAAATTGAGGTTGATGGTTTCAACTTTAGTAAGTGAATCGAACAATTCCTGATTTTTTCCTCTTAATTTTAATTCGAGATTGGTATTTACCTTTTTTATTCTCTCTAAGTGCGTTAAATCAACTTCTCTTTCTGCCTTTTTTCCTGTGTCAAGGCCTGCGCATAAAGTACCTATAGGTGCACCATTGGAATTATAGATAGTAGAATTAGTCCAATGAATGGTATAACGTTCGCCTCGCAAAGTAAGAAGTGGAGTTTCGTAGTTCTGCGTTCCATTATCCAAAAGGGTCTGTTCAAAAATTTTATGAAAATGAGCAATGTTTTCTACTGGTAGAAAATTCTCAGGCCAATTTAGCCCCTTGAGCATGTCTTCGGCACTTCCCAAAAATTGGCCGCAATATTTATTGATTAGTGAGATGTTTATTGAGTTATCAAGTATTAAAAGGATTGATTTTAGTTGTGTATCAGTGTCACAATTTTTCTCATCTGTATTTAATAATTCAGATACGAATAATACGTTAAGCGACTCCTCTTTTTCTCGAAATTTATCAAGGCATAGTTGAATATAAAGATTATCGCCATTTTTTTTTAAGGTATTTAAATGAAAATTCTCAGACGAAGCAAACTTATTTCCATTCGCTTTTTCTATTTGTGAATTTGATCGCCACGTGGGTATAATCGTTTCAATAGAAGCGCCTAACAATTCACTGTCATAATAGCCAAATAGATTATTGGCATTTAAGTTTATAAAAATGATTTTTAAAGTATCATTTATTATTATAACTCCCTCAGATAAAATTTTACTTTCTGACTTCATTTAGAAATTCAATCAATTTCAATAATATCTACACAAGATTCGAAACTTAAAGAGTGGAATTGGAAGTTTTAAAATAATAATCAAATGTAATTCTTTATCATCTGAATGCGGTGATTAATGTTGTTGTAATTTAATGATGAAGATCATCAAAAATTAAATATTGATTGTTTATCCGTTTTCTTTCTTTATCACGATGGCCGTTGTTAATTCGTGATGATCTGCGTCATTGAGTGCCTAGTTTCATTGAGTGTATTTGCATGCTCCTTTTAAATAACTATTGAGAGCAAAATGAGAATTGTCAAACATATTTTTTTTGGAGTATTATTAGTTTCTTTATCTTCATGCTATTATAATAGAAGATTAGTCTATTTGCAAGATAAACAGTTTTCAGAATTTAGACCCACATTAGTCGTAAACAAAAAATCTGTTTATCGCCTACAACCATCGGATATATTATCAGTACAGGTAAAGAGTTCTACGGAAACAGATGCATCAAATACAGCTTTCAATGTAGCATCGCGACAAAGCGGAATGTTTGCAACACCTGGAAGTTTATTCTTGGAAGGTTATACTATCAATAATAAGGGAAAAATTAGTTTGCCTATTATAGGAGAGATGGAAGTCAAGGACTTAACGTTAGAAGAAGTTCAGCAGAACATTCAAACTCAGGCTAATAAATATCTTACTAAACCAACCGTAATTGTAAAGCTCACAAGTTTTAAGGTTACTGTTTTGGGTGAAGTTAAAAATCCAGGATATTTATATGTATATAATAATCAAGTCACTGTTTTGGAGGTACTAGGTTTGGCGGGGGATTTAACGCCTGTGGCAAATAGACATAACATCAAACTGATTCGACAGCTACCGACAGGTTCTAGTGTAATTCTGCTAGATCTAACAGATTCAAAACTTTTGAATTCAGAATACTTCTATCTAATGCCTAACGATGTGTTGTATGTAGAGCCGTTGAAAGCACGCTCGCACAAGACCAACTTGGAGGTAATGAGTGTTGTTTTTGCCGGGCTTACTACAGCCGTTCTTATTTTAAGCTATATCAAGCAATATTGAAATGGAGCAAACGTCAACAAATTTTGTAGATGGGAAAATTAATATAAAAGAGATATTCTTAAAGCTGCGTTCTAAATGGTATTACTATTTGATATCGTTATTCATTCTAATACCCACGGCTCTAGTATATATTTATTTTGCTGACAATGTTTATTTGATCAAGGCGTCAATATTATTAAATGGCGAAGTAAAAAACGGTTTGAACTCAGAGAAATTCTTAAAAGGAATGGAGCTGATGACATCTCACACTGAAATAGAAGACGAGATTGGTATATTGAAATCGTATAGCCTCGCGCAAAGCACCGTTCGTAAACTCCCCTTTGGCATTACTTATTATTCTAAAGTGAAATTTAGATCATTCGAGGTGAGTGAGAAAGATTATCCTTTCAGAATTGAACTTGATTCAACGTATAATCAAATCGTGGAAGTACCAATATTTATTAGTAGACCTAATGATAGTTCATACACAGTGGAAGTTTCTGCGAAAAAGGTAAGTACCTATAATTTTTATATTAATAGAGCTACCGAATTTTTATCTACTGTTGAAATTGAAAAAACAAATTTTAATAATAAATTATTCATTGATACTAATTTAAGTTTTAAAACATTTTTTAAAACTACCTATTCTAAAAATGACGAAGCACAATATTACTTTATTATTCATAACCTCAATTCGTTGGCATATTCGTATAAAGAAGCGTTGGATATAAAACCAGTATCGCGAGAGTCAAACCTTGTTGAGTTGAGCCTTAAAGTAAAGAGCCCAGAAGCTGGAGTAGTACTGTTAAACACTCTTTTAGATGTTTATCGTACCAATGAATTAATAAAAAAAAATCAATTAGGGCTTAAGACTATAAAATTTATTGATGATCAATTGAGTGGTGTTTCTGATGAACTCAGACAAGTGGAGAGTTCACTTGAGTCATTTAGATCGCGAAATAATATTCTTGATATTAATACTACTGCCGAAAATTTAACAAAAAACCTTGATAAACTGGAGTCAGACAAATCTACCCTTGAGCAAAAACTTAAATATTATAAATACATAGCAACTTCACTTGAGAAAGAAAATAATCTAAAAAATATTGCAGCACCTTCTACTTTTGGTTTGGAAGATCCTTTGCTTAACAATTTATTATTAGAGTTGACACGGCTTAATCAAGAGAGAATTGGTTTAAATTATAGCACTCGAGAAGGTAA
>JANXRR010000423.1 GCA_025356795.1 Bacteroidia bacterium | reverse complement strand
ATTACCGCTCCAATACCTCCGTAATTGAAAGCATCGTCTGCATCGGCATTAAAAAATGGGAATTGAAGAATGCCTGCAGGAAATACAATTTCATTATTCACTGGATTATAATAGGCATTAACCGTAGGAGGTGTCATGCCAAAACGTTTTTTATCTACAGGTTTGCCCAACTGGCTTACCATGTCTTCATAATTCCAACGACCCGCACTGCGCAAATTCTGAAAGAAATTCTGGCCACTAATTTCCAGGCCTTCATAAGTTTTCCATTTTTCGGGATAACCAATTTTTGGAGTAAATGCCTTTAGCTTATCAAGTGCTTTTTGTTTTGTCACATCGCTCATCCATTCTAGGTTCTTAATCCTAATTTCATAAGCCTTTACAAGGTTCTTAATCATTTCATCCATACGTTGTTTTGCTTCTGGTTTAAAATGTTTTTCAATGTAAAGCTGCCCCAGTAATTCGCCTATTGTACCATCGGTGAGGTTGGACATACGTTGCCAACGAGAAGTTTGAACTTTCTGGCCGCTTAACGCTTGATTATAGGCAAAATTGGCATTTACAAACGGCCTGCTTAAATAAGGTGCTGCAGAACGTAATACATTCCACTGCAAATAAGTTTGCCAGGTTGAAACAGGAACAGCCTTCAACAAACTATCAGCAACAGAAAAGAATTTTGGCGAGTTAACCAAAATACTATCCTGACCGGGAGCTTTCAGTTTCAAAAGGGTTGCACTCCAATTAAAGGATGGAGTTTTGACACTGAAATCTTGAATAGAAAACTTGTTATATGTTTTGTAAGGATCCCGCATTTCCACACGGCTCATTTGCGCTGCTGCCAATTTTTTTTCTAAACTAAAAATAGCTTCGGCCTTCGCCTTCGCATTTTCTTCCGTTTCACCCGCAAGGGTAAAGAGTGTGGTAATAAATGCACTTTGAGCACCTTGAATTTTTTTTGACCGTGCATCGTCTTTTAAATAATAATCGCGGTCTGGCAACGAGGTTCCACCCTGACTAACCTGAACTACCATAGTTTGTGGATGTTTACGATCTTGGGCAACAAAAAATCCAAAAAGTGGATTTGCTATGCCATTTGTTCTTTCATAGATTATCTCATCGATTAGTTGCTCTAGATTTTGAACAGAACCCGCTCGCTTAAAGTCTTCTTCTACTGGGGCAAATCCGGCTTTCTCAATAGTAATGCTGTCCATAGCAGCAGAATAAAAATCTCCAACCCTCCTTTTTAATGAGCCAGCTGGAGCAGATTTATCTGCTGCTGATTGGTTTAAAATTTCGCGCACAGCTTTAATATTATAATCTCTGAGAATAGTAAAACTTCCCCAGTTGGTTTCCTTGGCCGGCACAGGGTTTTTCGTAAGCCAAATTCCGCCTGCATAGTTTTTAAAGTCATCGCCCGGTTTTACAGTAAAATCCATATTTGATGGATCGATGAATTTTGCTTTGGATACTTCCTTTTGAGCAAAGGCCGTGACGCTTATTAAAAGAATTAGTAAAAAATAAATAGATCTTGGTTTCATGGAAGGGGTATGGCTGTAAGTGATAAATTTAATTTACTGAAATGTAACAGATAACCGAATTGAAAGTTTTATTCTTCTTATCATCGGTTTATAAAATTTGTGAACCCGTTATTTAGCGGTTTGTGAAAATTAAAGTAAGGCTCCATCATATTGCCAATCCGCTTTATCCTGCTAATTTTGAAAGGCAATTACTTATATCCATGAAAGGCAAATACACATTCACTGCACAAATAGAAAAAGATAGTGAGACTGGTTTAAACATTGGTTATATACCTTCGTTACCTGGAGCATATACGCAAGCCGCAACACTGGACGAACTCCAAGAAAACTTGGAGGAGGTTGCATCTCTTTGCCTGAAAGAACTATCAGTTAATGACTTTGATAAAATTCAGTCAGCCTTTGTGGGCACTCAACAAATAATGGTTACAGTTTAAACTATCCAACTTTCAATTTAGTGAGCGGGCTTCCCATCATTCGATTCCAAAAGGTTTGAAAAATTGCTATTGATATTGGGGTTTCAAATTAATCGGCAGAAAGGAAGCCACGTTTTTTATAAACATGCAGACGGAAGATACACAACCTTTCCGCATCATCCCGGAAGGGACTGAGGAAGGCCATTAATACATAAGATTTTAAAGAGATCAATCTTTCACCAGAAGAGTTTGTTGCCCATCTTGCAAAGCGGAATTAATCCTCTAATTTTATTCCCATTTTTAAAACGCATGAAGATTTCTTACAATTGGCTCACACAATTTATTGATATCCCGCAATCACCAGAAGAAACAGGAAAAACACTTACCTCTACTGGACTTGAGGTGGAAAGTATAGAGCCTTTCGAAACCATCAAAGGCGGACTGAAAGGGTTGGTAATTGGCGAAGTGCTTACATGTGCCAAACATCCTAATGCCGATAAGCTTTCAGTTACCACAGTAGATGTTGGTCAGGAAAAGCCACTACATATTGTTTGTGGTGCACCCAATGTTGCTGCTAGCCAAAAAGTGGTTGTGGCCGTTCCAGGTAGCACTGTACATCCATCAAGCGGAGAACCTTTTACCATTAAGGTTTCTAAAATAAGAGGCGAGCTCTCAGAAGGAATGATTTGTGCAGAAGACGAAATTGGCTTGGGCTCTTCTCACGCTGGCATTATTGTGTTGAATACAACGGTCGCCAACGGAACTCCTGCCGCTTCCTTTTATAAGGTAGAAACCGATTATGTTTTTGAAATTGGCCTTACCCCTAATCGCGCAGATGCTGCTTCTCATCTTGGTACAGCTCGCGATATAAAAGCATCGTTAAGCAGGCCAATAAAATTGCCAAGTGTAGAGGAATTCCAAATCGTAAATTCCAAATCGCAAATTGAAGTGATTGTAGAAAACACAGAGGCTTGCCCCCGCTATTCAGCAATTACAATTTCCGGAATAACCGTGAAAGAGTCTCCGGCATGGTTGCAAAACAGGCTTCGTTCGATCGGGTTAACCCCTATCAATAACATTGTGGATGCTACTAATTTTGTGCTGCACGAATTGGGGCAACCCCTCCACGCATTTGATGCTTCTAAAATAATAGGCAATAAAGTAATCGTAAAGACACTTGCCGAAGGAACAAAGTTCGTTACGTTAGATGGCAAAGAACGTTCCTTATCGGCCAACGACCTAATGATCTGCAACGAAAAGGAGGGCATGTGCATGGCAGGTGTGTTTGGTGGATTAACGTCAGGAACAACAGCTGCTACTACTTCGTTGTTTTTAGAGAGTGCCTATTTCTCTGCAACTACTATTCGAAAAACATCGCAGCACCATCAACTTAAAACAGATGCTTCGTTTCGCTACGAGCGCGGCACCGACCCTAACATGACGGTGTTTGCCTTGAAGCGGGCGGCATTGTTAATAAAAGAAATAGCAGGCGGAACCATCTCTTCTGAAGTGATTGATATATATCCTACCAAAATTGAAAACAAAGTTTTTGAAGTAAAGGATAAAAATGTAAACCGACTTATCGGTAAGCAAATTCCAAGGGAAACTATTTTCTCTATTCTAGAAAAACTGGATATCCAAATCATTGAAAAGAAAGAAACAAGTTTTGTGGTTTCCGTTCCACCTTTTCGTGTTGATGTAGTTGCTGAAGCAGATATCGTAGAAGAAATTCTGCGGATTTATGGCATCAACAACATCGAGCTATCGAACATTGCGGGCACGGATTACCTGTCGGGATTTCCCGCCAAGGATATTAATAAATTTAAACGATCTATTGGCGAAATGCTGGTGGGCAATGGCTTCTACGAAATCTTGACCAACTCACTCACCAATTACGCTTATCAGCAAAAGCAGAAACTTACTTTTGAAGGCGAACCTGTTGAAATCTTAAATAAACTGAGCGAAGAGCAAGGTATTCTAAGGCAAAACATGCTTTTCACAGGGCTAGAGGTATGCTCGCACAATATCAACCGCAAGCAAAAAGACCTGAAGCTTTTTGAATTCGGAAAAGTGTATTGGAAGGAGGTTGACAAATTGCAAACTGCAAATTTCAAATTTCAAGAAGAAGAGCGGTTGGCCATTTACCTTACGGGAAACAACGAAGCCGAAAACTGGCAGAACAAAAACAACCCGACCAGCTATTATGATGTGGCGCAACAGGTTTCTAATATTTTAGAGAAGTGTTCTATTGATAATAGCAAGCAAGAAAAATTGGAAAACCATCCCTTGCTTGAGTATGGTATAAGATTGCTGCAAGGCAAAACCGAAATAGGAATTGTTGGCAAGGTAAAACCTGCTTTAGCAAAAGAGCTTGGCGTGAAGCAAGAAGTGTTTTATGCGGATTTGAATACAGTTATTCTCTTCCGGTCAGCAAGCCCTAAATTTAGAGTAGAAGAGATTTCAAAATTCCCCGAAGTACGAAGAGATCTTTCACTGGTGTTGGATAAAAACGTAAGCTTTGCCGAAATAAAAAATCTGATTCACGAAACGGAAAAGAAATTCTTGAAAGACATTATCGTATTTGATGTTTACGAAGGCGACAAAATTCCGGAAGGGAAAAAAGCGTATGCATTAGGCTTTACGTTACTTGATAACACGAAAACATTGACAGACGAGGAGATTGAAAAAGTAATGGCCAAATTGATGACGGCTTTTGAGCAGAAGATGGGCGCGGTAATAAGAAAGTGAAGTAATTGATAAGATGAGGCAATAGTCATTGTTGCTAGTGCCTTGTCTATTAAATATAAAGTTGTAAATTTCTTTCATGGATCAAGAATCATTAAAAACCAGCCTCAACGGATTAGAACGAAAAATTCTGGTGCTGCTCAATGAACACAAATCGTTGAAAGAGGAGATTCGCGGCCTTAAACTTGAAAGTCACGATTTGAAAGATGGCCTTAAGGCGAGAGACGAGCAGTTGCATAATTTTAAAAATCAGATTAAAATAACTAAAATTGTAGACCAAATTAACCCGGAAGACGGAAGTGCAACGGAGTTGAAAAGGAAAGTAGAAGAGTATATTCGAGAAATCGACAAGTGCATAGCACATTTGAGCAGATAAACCCGATAATGGACGAACTTTCGATCAAGATCAAAATAGCCGACCGCGAATACCCCATGAAGGTGAAGCGCAAAGATGAAGAGCGGCTGCGATCGGCAGGAAAGTTACTTAATGAGAAGATCAAACAATATCGGGAGCAGTTCGGAATAGATGATAAACAAGATTTGCTGGCTATGGCCGCCTTCGATTGTTTAATTGATAAACTCGCAGACGATGAAAATCTGCAAGTCATCGACCAAACTGTGGTGGAAAAGATGAACCACCTGAATCAGTTAGTCTCGCAAGCTCTTTAGCCTCCTTTCATTCTTGCCTTTTGTGGCCGATTGGCCGATCTGGGTGTTTTATATACCTAAATTTTTTATCATGGATATTGTATTAATAATTTTAGCAGCCTTTGCCAGTGCCGTTACAGGCAGCATTGTTATTGGCAATCAACTGTATAGACGAAAAATAAAGAAGAATGAGCTAAATGCAGTTTCCAAAGCTGCGCTCATAATGAAAGAAGCAGAACTAGAAGCCGAGAACATTAAAAAAGATCGCATTTTAGATGCAAAAGAAAAACTCCTAAAAATGAAAGTTGAATTTGAGGAGGAGGCCAATCGAAAAAAAAATCAAATCATTAGCAACGAGCAAAAAATTAAACAGCGTGAAGCGCAACTTTCTAAAGAATTAGAGCAGGTAAAGAAAAAGGAAACTGATTTAGATGAAGAGAGAAGAAGCCTAGCCCAACAGCATGAGCTGGTTAAAAAGAGAAAAGAAGAGCTTGATAAATTCAATGCTCAAAAAGTAGCTGTACTGGAAGGCATCTCAAAACTAAGCGCAGATCAAGCTCGCGATCAGTTGGTGGAGTCAATGAAAGAGGAAGCTACTACCAAGGCTAGCTCCTACATTAAAGATATCATGGAAGAAGCGAAACTTACCGCCACCAAAGAAGCTAAGAAAATAGTAATAGAAACCATTCAACGCACAGCAACTGAGCATGCCGTTGAGAACTGTGTTTCGATCTTCAATATTGAAAGTGATGACATTAAAGGGAAAATTATAGGTAGGGAAGGCAGAAACATCCGCGCATTGGAAGCTGCCACAGGAGTAGAAATAATTGTGGATGACACACCTGAAGCCATCATCATTTCCGGTTTTGATCCCGTAAGGAGAGAAATTGCTAGATTATCACTTCACCGTTTGGTACAGGATGGAAGAATTCACCCCGCTCGTATTGAAGAGATTGTTGCGAAAACATCTAAAAACATTGATGACGAAATTATAGAGATAGGAGAGCGCACCGTTATTGACCTTGGGATTCACGGGTTGGCTCCTGAGCTGATCAAGATGGTAGGAAGAATGCGGTTCCGTTCTTCGTATGGTCAAAACTTATTGCAGCACTCGCGCGAGGTAGCAAACCTTTGTGCCATCATGGCGGCCGAACTGGGATTGAATGTGAAACAAGCCAAGCGAGCTGGACTTCTACATGATATTGGAAAAGTGTGGCCCGAAGAGTTGGAGAAGCCTCATGCCATTGTGGGTATGGAGCTGGCCATTAAGTATAAAGAACACCCTATAGTTTGTAACGCCATTGGTGCTCACCACGATGAGATTGAGATGACCAACATTCTTTCTCCCATTATACAATCATGTGATGCGATAAGCGGAGCAAGGCCAGGCGCGAGGCGCGAAGTGATGGAACAATATATCAAGCGCTTGAAAGAACTCGAGCAAGTAGGATTGAGCTTTGAAGGCGTTGAAAAATGTTACGCCATCCAAGCAGGTCGTGAATTGCGTGTGATTGTAGATGCAGAAAAAGCCACCGATGAACGGGCTGGCCAACTGAGTTTCGACATCTCTCAAAAAATAGAGAAAGACATGCAGTACCCTGGTCAAATTAAGGTAACGGTAATTAGAGAAATGCGAAGTGTTGCGTATGCGAAGTAGATTCATGCTTCAGGCGGCAGGTTTCAAGCCATGGGGTTCTACCATCGGCTTGAAACCAGTAGCTTGCAGCCTCAAGAATTGACAACCTAAGCAAGTCCTTCAATGTCGCCCTCCCGCATCGCAGTCAAAATAATTTTCTTTCTTAACGGCTTTGCTCATGCTAACTATATGGCTCGTTTGCCGCGCATTCAAGAGCATTTTAATATTGATAATAGCCTTGTGGGGTTTACTCTTTTGGCATCTTCAGTAGGAGCGCTTTTGGCAATGCCCTTTACCGGTTGGCTGATCATTAGAAATGGAAGCAGGAAAATTGTTATAGCTTCGGTGTTTGCTTATTGCGCATTTATTCCATTTATAGCGTTAGTAGAGCCTTCAATTGTTGGGCTGTTCTTTGTCTTTTTATTGTTGGGCGTTTCTGCCGGCATGCTAGATGTTTCCATGAATTCGCAAGCAGTAATGGTGGAACAACAAATTGGCAAACCCATTATGACATCCTTTCATGCACTTTTTAGCATTGGTATGATGTTGGGTGCCTTGGCAGGATCCTTCTTTACAAAAATAGGAGTGAGCCTACTCCCCCACTTTATCATAACATCTTTTTTATGTCTTGTTCCTATTTTTCTTTCGGTTAAACATTTAGTAAATGATAAGCCCGAAGCAAAAAAAACTTCAGAGCCACTTTTCAGGCTGCCCAATGCGGCTATGGTAAGTATTGGGTTAATTGCTTTTTGTTGTATGTTGGGC
>JANXRR010000411.1 GCA_025356795.1 Bacteroidia bacterium | reverse complement strand
GCCATATTTACATTTACCAACACGGTGCCACCGGCCAGTATCATCTTCACCTTGTCGGCCACAAGTTGATCTTGATAAAACCGGACTTTGCCCGAAAATTGATCCGCCTGAAAAGGGCCATTTATAATTTTGTCGGCCTTTAATTGAAAATCAAACTCCACCTTATCTTTCAATTCATGCAACACTTGCGAAAAGGGCTTTTGAGGTATTTTAACTTTTTGCGCTGCAACCTTTTTTTTGATAAGCGATTTCAGATTCAGCTCTGGCGAATAAACCGAAAGTGTGGCCAATCCTTTTTCCTTTGGATGCATAAGCAGCGGTATAAATCCAACTACTTTTCCCGTTATGTCAACCTTATTTCCATTGATGTCAAAAGTCATTTTTTTCAGTGTCATCGCCTTTTCAGTAAAAGCCACTTTTAGGTTCAAATTATCGAACTTCTTCTGCAGTTGAACGAATTCAAAAGCACCATCGGCAACAGAGAAGAGGCCAATCAACTTTCCAGAAAAATGTGTGGCTGTTGAATCTAGGTATTCGTTCAACTTGCCTGTGTAGTCTATTTCGGTGTGATAATTACCTGCCGTTATCTTCACCTGCTCAGTGTCGGCAAGGGTTTCTAAGTCTGCAAGCAACCCTTCGCTTTTTGTTTTGAGTGTAACGCGGGGGTCATCAAGATTAGTGAGCGTGGCTGTGCCTTGGGTGTGGATGGTATTGAACTTTCCAGAAAACGAAGTTAGTTCTACCCGCGAATTGGCATCATCAAAAAGCTTAATGGTGTCCACGTGGTTCATGAAATTGCCGTTGAATGTAAAATCGCTCACATCTAATTTTCCCATCGCAAAATGGTTTTTACTAGATGAAAAATCTATCAGTACCTTAGGTTCGCCCCCTGCAAGCAATCCATCCATTGTTACCAACAAGGTGATCGGTTTTTCAAAACTGAATTTGCCCAACTTATCGCGCAGGGCTTCAGTTACAATGCTCAGGGCCTCTGCATAGTCCAGTCGGTCGCTTCCAATTCTCAAGCGTATCCTTCCGGGATCATTGCCATCAAGCACTCCGGCAATTGTTATAGTCGACTTCTCGAATTGTAAAATGGAGGGACGAATGATTAACTGTTGAGCTTTTGGATCGAAATCCAGCGAAAGCGTAACCCTTGGGGTTTTGCTCTTTAAGTAACTTCCCTTGGATTTGCTGAACATCAGGCCACCAAAATTCACGAGTCCTTTTAGGTCAATATGAAGTGCCTCTTGCACTTGCTTTACTTCTATACTGGAGCGCACCAACGTAGCTTCATGAAAGGTTTGCTTTACGGAATCGGTAATGAGCAGATGTGTATTTTCTATTATTATTTTTTCGAAGTCGAGAGAAAGAAAAGAAGAACTGCCTGCGGTTGAATCGGTTTTTCCGGTATTGAAAACATCTAAATTGCTGCAGCCATCATGGGTTTTAAAAATAAATACGGTAGCATTTTTAAGTGTTAATGCTTTGAGGTTAATGTTGCCGCGCACCAAGTTGCCTAACTGCACTTGTACATAAATTTTATCGGCTTGAAAAAAATTTTGATGATGCATAGAATATTGTTGATCGTGCAGATAAATATCGGAGAGCGTAATGGATAGCGAGGGGAACTGATGAAAGATTGTAAAATCCAGATCACCGATGTGAACATCGCCCTTGATTTTGGTTCGCAATTGTTCATTTATGCTTTTTAATATTCGGGGTTTATAAAACTGCGCTGCGCAATACCCTACTATAAGCGAGAAGAGCAAAAAGGCAATTCCATAGAAAACCCAGCGAATAGAACGAATCATAGAAGATAGCTATTATCTAATGGTAAAGCGAAATAGTAATGCTTTGAGGGTTGCAGAAACCACTTCAATCTGACAAGCTTTATTTATTTTGCTACCATCAGGTCTATTAAAGATATGAACAAATCAAAGATTATTCTGGTTAATATTAGAATTGCAATAATCATACTCACCTTTTACCATTTATTCCAACTATGAAAACAGCATTAATAACAGGAGGCAGCAAGGGTATTGGCTACGGCATTGCCGAAGTACTTATAAAAAACGGTTGGAATGTGGCTATCACAGGCCGGTCGGCCAACCAACTAGAAGAAGCTTCAGCCAAGCTTAATGCCATCAGGCCGGATGGCGCAATAGGGTTGATTGCCGATGTGCGTCACCTTTACCAGCAAGAAAAAAATGTGGAAACAATTCTACACAAATGGGGGCATCTTGATGCGCTGATTGCCAATGCAGGCGTAGGCCACTTTGGTGCCGTTGAAGCGCTTTCGCCCGAACACTGGCAAGAAACAATTGACATTAACTTAACGGGTGTTTTCAACAGCGTGAAAGCAAGCATAGAAGCACTGAAGAAAACGAAAGGTTACATTATTACCATTGGTAGTTTAGCCGGTACCAACTTCTTTGCAGGAGGCAGCGCTTATAATGCTAGCAAGTTCGGCTTGCTCGGATTCACGCAAGCTATTATGCTTGATCTTAGACACCACCAAATAAAAGTGAGTACCATCATGCCTGGTTCCGTTGCCACTGAATTTAATGGCCACATGCCTACTGAAAAAGATGAATGGAAAATACAGCCTGCGGATATTGGTCAACTCGTGATGGATCTCTTAACCATGAACCCGCGCACGCTTCCTAGCAAAATTGAAGTGAGGCCATCGTTGCCTAAATAATTATATAAGACCGAAAGGTTTAGAGAATTTTTCGGGACTTTTAAACTCAATAATTCTGAGTTTAAAAGTCCCTTTTATAGCAGCACCTATACTGTTCTGCGGAAACTGCCCATCAATACTACTTACCGTTACTTTTTCAACAATGATCTGACTTACCGCTCATAAAAATAGTAGGCGCTAAATTCTCCGTTTTGATTACTTTGTTTACCTAACCAAAAACCGTATGAAGAAAACACTACTGCTATCATTAATACTTCTTGGAGATCTTACCCTGGCCGCTCAATCCACCAATGTCAAACTAGAGAAACTAAAAACCGAAGCCGCACTTGAAGTGGAAAAAAATGCCGTGCTTGGCCAACAGATCAACGACATGCTTTTTAGCTTTGCCGAGCTGGGTTTTCAAGAAGTGCAAACATTCAAGTACCTAACTACTCTGCTTGAAAAAGAAGGATTCAAAATAGAAAAGGGGATTTCGGGCGTACCCACAGCATGGACTGCCACTTGGGGTTCGGGCAAACCGGTAATCGCGCTGGGTTCTGATGTTGACTGTATCCCGAAAGCATCGCAGAAACCAGGGGTAGCTTATCACGATCCTATTGTAGAAGGTGCGCCAGGGCATGGTGAAGGCCACAACTCCGGCCAAGCACTCAATATAATTTCTGCCTTAGCGATTAAAAAAATTATGGAGCGCGAGAAAATTTCTGGCACGCTTATGCTGTGGCCAGGTGTGGCCGAAGAATTAGTAGCCACTAAAGCGTATTATGTCCGTGACGGTTATTTTAAAAACGTAGATGCTTGCATTTTTACACACGTTGGTGATAATTTAAAGGTAGGCTATGGTGACAATGGATACAATGGAGTGGTATCGGTTAAATTTAATTTTGAAGGTGCTGCCGCTCATGCTGCAGGTGCCCCTTGGCGGGGAAGAAGCGCCCTCGATGCAGTAGAGTTGATGGACATTGGCTGGAATTTTAGACGCGAACATTTGGAAGTAACCCAACGCTCACATTATGTGATTACTGATGGTGGCGATCAACCCAACGTAGTGCCTTCAAAAGCAGCCGTATGGTATTACTTCCGCGAACGCACTTATCCTGCCATCAAAGCATTGTTCGAGAAAGGAATAAAAACAGCCGAAGGTGCTGCACTGATGA
>JANXRR010000339.1 GCA_025356795.1 Bacteroidia bacterium | reverse complement strand
TTAAAAGAGAAGTTGCATGCAAAGCACACTGGTTGATGCGGGGCCTCTCATCGCCTTGTTTGACAAGAGTGATGGCTACCATGAGCGGGCGGTATCATTTCTTAAAGGCGGCCAAGGGTCTTTGATTACAACATGGCCTGTGATTACTGAAGTCTCGCACATGCTTGATTTCAGCATAAAAACTCAGATCAACTTTTTAAAATGGATAAACCGTGGAGGGCTTCAAATTTTTGAGTTAGAGTTTTATCATTTGATACGAATAATTGAGCTGAGCGAAAAATTTACTGATGTGCCTATGGATCTTGCCGATGCTTCCTTGATTGTGGCCTCCGAAGCTAATGACATTACCAACATCGCCAGCGTGGATTCGGATTTCTATGTTTATCGGGATATTCGTAACAAATACTTAGTCAATGTTTTTATTTAGGCTTAGTTTGCCGATGGTCAATTATCCAATGTGAACTCAGCGTCTATTCACCGGAGCCTATCGTCCATTCATAACAATTCCTTAATTTAGTGCTTTCAAATCGATAGAAATGCGATATTCCAAAATTGTAGGCATAGGTCATCACGTGCCTGAAACGGTAATCACCAACCAATATCTTTCCACCATAATGGATACAAGCGATGAGTGGATTCAAGAACGGACGGGCATAAAAGAACGCAGGTACATTGATCCCGCAAAGGATACCGTGGCCAACATGGCAGCAAAAGCCGCGCGCATGGCATTGCAACGCGCTCACCTTATCGAAAAAGATGTTGATTTCATTGTGTTTGCCACCATTACGCCCGATTATTTCTTTCCGGGTTCGGGTGTGTTGCTTCAACGTGAACTTGGCATCGAAAGCATTGGTGCGTTGGATATCCGCAATGCTTGCTCGGGCTTTATCTACGCACTTTCGGTGGCTGATCAGTTCATAAAATCGGGCATGTATAAAACAATTTTGGTGGTGGGCGCTGAGATTCAGTCCACGGCCATTGACCTATCCACAAAAGGCAGAAATACTGCTGTGATATTTGCCGATGGTGCGGGTGCGGCCATTCTTCAGCCCAGCGAAAAGCCTGGAATATTGTCCACTCATTTACATTCAGATGGCCGTTTTGCAGAAGAACTTTACATTCGCGACCCTGGCAGCAGTCGTACTCGAGACGAGAGGCAACCTGAACAAATTCTTGATACCACTCATTTTAAGGTAGTTATGAATGGCAATCAAGTTTTCAAACATGCCATCGTGCGCTTTTTGGAAGTAATTAATGAAGCCTTAGATGCTAACGGTATGAAAAAGGAAGACATCAATCTTCTGGTGCCTCACCAGGCAAATTTAAGAATTAGCCAATATGTGCAGGAAAAATTGCACTTGAGAACCGATCAGGTATACAATAACATTATGCGCTATGGCAACACCACGGCAGCCTCTATACCAATTGCGTTAAGTGAGGCGTGGGCAGAAGGAAGAATCAAAGAAAATGACGTAATTTGTTTGGCCGCATTCGGCAGCGGGTTTACATGGGCCTCTGCATTGATTCGGTGGTAGCAAAGAATAAAATTAAATGAAAACAAACTCCTACAATCCCAGTCCATTAGAAGTCGATTTTGCCAATGCATTGGTAATCCTGCAAAAGGAAATTCAAAAGCATTTACAAGACAACGAAATTATTCATGTGGAAAGTAATATCAAGCGCGATAATCCATTGGTTAAATTTAACCTGCTTGATAAAGATGGCGACCCACATGAAGTTGTGATTCGTATCGTTCAGATACCAGACAAATTCTGAGTTTCTTATTAATTAAGGTAAACGTTAGATTGAAAATGATGAAGAAAAGATATTTGCTACTAGCATTGCTAGCGTGCCTTACACTAGTTTCATTCACCCCTCCGGCAGAACGCTTTTTCGAGATAGCCAAAAACTTGGACATATTCGCTTCGCTATTTAAAGAGGTAAATACTTTGTATGTGGATGAAGTGAACCCCAACCAACTAATGCGCGTGGGCATTGATGCCATGCTTAATTCGTTGGATCCTTACACCAATTATATTTCAGAAGATGAAGTAGAAGATTATCGCACCATGAACACAGGACAATATGGGGGCATTGGTGCTTTAACAAGAGAAATTGGTTCTCGAACCGTAGTAAGCATGGTTTATGAAACTTACCCTGCTTATAAAAACGGATTGCGTATTGGTGATGAAATCATGAAGATGAATGACATCGAACTTTACAAACTCTCGCACGATGAAGCCAGTCAACTAATGAGAGGCCAAGTAGGAACGCCTGTAAAGCTTTCAGTAAAAAGAATTGAATCAGATAAATTAATTGAACTTGAATTTAAGCGCGAAAAAATAAAAGTAAGTAACGTGCCTTATTATGGCATGATCAATGCCACAGTTGGTTATGTGCAGCTGTCTGATTTTACACCTGATGCAGGACAAGAAATTAAAAATGCTGTGGTGGCCATGCGCGAAAAGGGTGCCAAAGGAATTATACTTGACTTGCGAGGAAACCCAGGAGGCTTACTTATGGAAGCCGTAAACATCTGCAATATCTTTATCCCGAAAGGAAAAAAAGTAGTAAGCACGAAAGGTAAAGTAGAAGACAGCAACTTTATTTATGAAACAAAGCTCACTCCCGTGGATACAGAAATTCCGTTGGTAGTGTTGATCAACCGTGGTAGCGCCTCAGCTTCAGAGATTGTGGCTGGCACAATTCAAGACTACGACCGTGGAGTGGTGATTGGTGAAAAGTCGTATGGGAAAGGGTTGGTACAAGTAAGTAGACCTTTATCTTATAACTCCCAAGTAAAAATTACTACAGCAAAATATTATACTCCTTCCGGCAGATGTATTCAAGTACTAGATTATTCTCACAGAAGAGAAGACGGAAGCGTTGGCTCCATTCCTGATTCTGTGAGAAAACAATTCAAAACTTCGAGTGGAAGAACAGTATATGATGGTGGAGGAATTGAACCTGATATTAAATTATCCACCACCGAGACTTCATCCATAAGTCAAGCGCTATTAATTCAGGGTATTATTTTTGATTATTCTAATCTCTATTGTTCTAAGCATGCCACCATAGTTTCTGCAGCCGAGTTTAAATTAACAGACCAAGAGTACCAGGAATTTTCAAGTTGGGTGAAATCCAAAAACTTCAGTTATCAATCATCCTTAGATGCACAATTATCGATTCTTATCAATACAGCGAAAAAAGAGCGAACCTACGCAGACTTAAAAACTCAGCTTGATCAAATTAATCAGACCCTTACTGATAACAAGAAAAATGAGCTTGGCAAATTCAAAGATCAAATTAAAGGCTTACTTGAACAAGAGATTGCTTCCAGGTATTATCTTGGAAGAGGAAAAGTAGAAGTGGCTTTTAAATCAGATGCAGAAATAAAAGAAGCCGTCAATTTGTTTAGCATGCCCGCCTTATATTCAAAAATTCTTCAGAACCAATAGTGGTCATGTTTTGGCAGTGGCTCAACAAGAGATGGTTAACAGCAGTTGGTTTTACACTTTTTGCGGGCTTCCTTTTTTTGAGGTAATGTACTGAAAAATAGTTGGTGACTTTGGTGGGATAAATGCTTAAACTTGGTTCATCGACCTGAAGGGGAAGCAAGCTCTGCTGGAGAGCAACTTGT
>JANXRR010000318.1 GCA_025356795.1 Bacteroidia bacterium | reverse complement strand
TTTGGCTCAGCTTATCTTCGATTTAAAAAATGCCAATGAGGATGCACGCATTAGCGTGAAGTTGGTAAGTGAAGCGGGCGTAGGCACAATTGCATCGGGCGTTGCCAAAGCACATGCCGATGTGGTTTTAATATCAGGACATGATGGTGGAACAGGAGCATCACCCATCAGCTCTATTAGACATGCTGGCTTGCCGTGGGAACTGGGGTTAGCCGAAACACATCAAACCTTAGTAAGAAACAAACTGCGCGGAAGAATTGTGGTTCAAACCGATGGACAGATTCGCACAGGTCGTGATTTAGCTATTGCCGCTTTGCTTGGGGCTGAAGAGTGGGGCGTTGCCACCGCTGCTTTAGTTACTACTGGCTGTATTATGATGCGCAAGTGTCATCTCAATACTTGCCCTGTTGGTGTTGCTACACAGAACAAAGAATTGCGTGCACTCTTTACTGGGAAACCTGAATACGTGGTCAATCTATTTCATTTCTTGGCAGAAGAGTTAAGAGAAGTAATGGCCGAGTTGGGTTTCCGCACGGTGAATGAAATGGTAGGTCAAATGGACCGGCTTGAGGTTCGCGAATTGGATGATCATTGGAAATATAAAAATCTTGACTTGTCAGCCATGCTTTTCAGAGAGCCGCTAAGTTTAGATACTGCGCTTTATAAGCAAGAAGAACAGGATCATGAGATCGACAAAGTATTAGATCTTCAATTGATTAAACAAGCTCAACCCGCTTTGCTACAAGCAGAAGCCGTAAAGGCTGAATTTATAATCAGCAACCAAAATCGCGCTGTGGGTACTATGCTCTCGCACGAAGTATCAAAAACTTATTTGGGGCAGGGGCTTCCTAACAATACTATTCATTTTAAATTTAAAGGTAGCGCAGGTCAAAGCTTTGGAGCCTTTGCTGCTTCAGGCATTTCATTTGAATTGGAAGGCGAAGCCAATGATTACTTTGGCAAAGGACTTTCGGGCGCTCAACTAATTCTTTATCCCGATAAGGCTATAAAATACACCGCCTCTAAAAATATAATTGTTGGCAACGTAGCGTTTTATGGTGGCACCTCTGGGGAAGGATTTATCAGGGGATTAGCAGGAGAGCGATTTGCTGTTAGAAATTCAGGCGTGAAGGTAGTTGTAGAAGGGGTTGGCGATCATGGTTGTGAATACATGACGGGTGGCGCGGTGGTTATTTTAGGTGAAACCGGAAGAAACTTTGCCGCAGGCATGAGCGGAGGAGTTGCTTATGTATACGATGTTACAAAATCATTCGTGCGCAATTGCAATATGGAAATGGTGATGCTTGATACACTTGACGAAGAAGACGAGAAACTTTTGAAAACAATGATCAGCAATCATTTTCGATTCACGCAAAGTGAAGTTGCCGCCTCCTTGTTGAAAAGCTGGCCACTGTCTTTCACTCATTTTGTGAAAGTAATGCCACTTGATTATAAATCTGTGCTAGATAAAAAAAAGATAAGTAAATTATCAATTAGTCAATAATTCGCTAACAAAAGACTTTAGGTAAGAGTCTCAATGCTTAATATTTTAACATACCAATAATAGTTTATGGCAAAGCCCACAGGATTTTTAGAATTTGATAGGGTCCTTCCAAAGAAGCGCGACCCAAAAGACAGGATTAACGATTACAAAGAAGTTGAAAGTGGGCATGATTTAAATACCACTCACACACCGGCCGCACGCTGCATGGATTGTGGTATTCCATTTTGTCATCATGGTTGCCCGTTGGGCAATATCATTCCAGAATTTAACGATGCTGTATATCAACACAACTGGAAATTGGCTTATGACATTCTCATTTCAACAAATAACTTTCCTGAATTTACTGGAAGGATTTGTCCTGCGCCTTGCGAAGCTTCTTGCGTTTTAGGAATTAACAAACCAGCTGTAGCTATTGAATACATTGAGAAATCAATTATTGAAACTGCCTTCAAAAATGGCTACGTAAAACCAAGAATACCAACTACCAGAACGGGAAAGAAAATTGCTATTGTTGGCTCTGGGCCATCAGGTTTAGCTGCTGCTGCTCAACTTAATTTCGCTGGCCATTCTGTAACTGTATTTGAACGCTCCGATGAAATTGGTGGCCTGCTTCGTTATGGCATTCCCGATTTTAAATTAGATAAGGAAATTGTAAAACGGAGAATTAAACTTATGGAAGATGAAGGTGTCATCTTTCAAACAAATACTAACGTAGGCGTCAATGTTTCAACGGCTCAATTGCACGATGAGTTCGATGCAATTTTGCTTTGTGGAGGATCAACCATTCCTCGCGATCTTCCAATTCCCGGAAGGAATTTAAAAGGTGTTCATTTTGCTATGGATTTTCTTTCTCAACAAAATGCACGTGTTGGTGAAAAGGCTATTACCCAAGAGAACATATTTGCCACCGATAAAAATGTGATGGTAATAGGAGGAGGAGATACCGGTTCTGATTGTGTGGGCACTTCTAACCGACACAAAGCAAAATCGGTAAGTCAAATCGAGATTATGCCCAAACCACCAAACGATAGAACAGAAGCTATGCCTTGGCCTAACTGGCCAATGATTTTGCGTACCTCCACTTCGCACGAAGAAGGCTGTGAAAGAAGCTGGGCAGTAGTAACAAAAGAATTTATTGGTGATAACAAAGGTAATTTGACTGGAATAAAATTGGTGGAGGTGAAATGGAAAAAAGCCGAAGCAGGCAAGTCACCTTTTGTTGAAATTGCTGGCTCTGAAAAAATTATCCCTTGTGAACTTGCCTTGTTGGCCATGGGCTTTCTTCACCCGCAGCATCAAGGCTTACTAGAACAATTAGGTGTGGAGCGTGATGAGCGTGGCAATGTGAGTGCCCACCGTTATAAAACTTCGGTAGAAGGGATTTTTGCAGCTGGTGATATGCGCAGAGGGCAATCGCTTGTGGTATGGGCCATTAGCGAGGGCCGTGAAGCTGCAAAGGCAATGGATGAATATTTGTGTGGGGGAGTGTCCTATTTAGAATCGAAGGATATGAGTATGTTATCTGCCGTTTAACTTAAACACTAAAGGATATGTCAAAAACATTTAGAAATCGTCTTCTTATTGGTTTTGTCTTTTTCTCAATTATTATGATGGTTATCTCGCCATCTGGCTCCATTGACCCAACTCATTCCGGGTTTTACTTAAGCCTTTTTACAGGACTTATTTGGGTTTCACTCACCATGATACTCTTCAATAAGTTTGATGTTAAGAATTCTTGAGGATCACTAAAGAACATTCTACTAATGATTCCGTAAAAACGGCTTATTTCTGGCATA